>JANQGB010000244.1 GCA_028277545.1 Phycisphaerae bacterium
CAGCAAACCGTTCCCGCAGGAAACCGGCCAGGGCCCGATCGATCTCCGCCCCGACCACCCGGCCAGCACCCGCCACCAGCAGATCGGTCAGCCCACCGGTTCCACAGCCCACCTCCAGCACCGCGTCGTCCGGCTCGAGTTCGGCAGACTCCATCAGGCGGCGCATCAGGTTGCCGTCGATCAGGAAGTGCTGCCCAAACCTCTTCTGCGCCCTGATGCCCAGGGCGTCGAGTGTGGCTCGGATCTCGGTCTTGGTCTGTACGTGGGGGATCATCTCACTTAATCCGTACCATGGCGTCCCGTGCCGCAAGACGACCGGTTGGCAACCCTGCCGCGCAGCCGCATAATAACCGTCCCAGAGCCGAGGTCGTACCCCCATCGAACCTACAGCGGCGGCAGGTCCGTCGCGGAGGAGTCGCCGATGCGATCGTATGAAGTCCTGAGGGAGGCGGCGGACAAGAGCGGCGTCAAGGCCCTGGCTGCCGCCTTGCGCCTATCACCCGCCCTGGTCTACAAGTGGTGTCAGCAATCCGATCCCGACGATCCTGACGCCAGCGGGGCCCGCAATCCCCTGGACCGCCTGCGAGACATCGTCAACGCCACCGGCAGCACCAAGGTGGTCAACTGGTTGTGCCACGAGGCCGGCGGCTTCTTCGTGCCCAACCCGGACATCGACCAGCACGCCCTCGACACCGAACTGCTGGTCAACACTCAGCGACTGGTCGAGGAGTTCAGTAACCTGCTCTCCACCGTGACCCGATCGATCGAAGACGACGGCGAGATCGATCCGGGCGAGGCCGACCGTATCCGGCTGGCGTGGGAGAATCTCAAGAACACGGCTGAAGCCTTCAGTGTCGCCTGCGAGCGTGGTGATTACCGCGGAGCAGAGCCCGGCAGCGAGTGACCAGCCTCGCCCGGCGCGTTCGATCGGGCCGAGCCTCACGCTGGGTTTAATGAAGCGGGATAGTCTGTTTGTCTTACGTCCAACATCTTCAGTGCGTCTCCTGCGGGCAGACCTATCCGCCGAAGCAGGTGGCCTACACCTGCCCGGCGTGCGGTCCGCGAGACGGCATCCTGGATGTGGTCTATGACCTGTTCGCCGTGGCCGGTCGCCTGACGCTGTCGGATCTGATGGACGCCCCGCCAACTCACTGGCGCTATGGCCCGCTCCTGCCGCTCGCGGAGAAACACTGCGGGTACGACTGGCCTATCGGGTGGACCCCGCTGAGCGACTCACGGGCCCTGGCGGCCGAGGTGGGGGTCAGGCGTCTGCGACTCAAGGACGAGGGGCGCAACCTGTCGGGTTCTTTCAAAGACCGGGCCTCCTCCATCGGCGTGGTACGGGCGGTCGACGCGGGAGCCCGGGCTGTCGCCTGCGCCTCGACGGGCAACGCCGCGGTCTCCATGGCCGCCTGCGCCGCCCTGGCCGGCATGCCGGCTAACATCTTCGTTTCGCAGAACGTTCCCGCAGGAAAGCTGGCCCAGTTGCTGATCTACGGCTCCCGGGTCTTCAAGGTACAGGGGACTTATGAGCAGGCCTACGACCTCTGCATGCAGGCCTGCGACAGGTTCGGCTGGTACAACCGCTGCTGTGCCTACAACCCCTACCTGGTCGAAGGCAAGAAGACCGGTGGCATGGAATTGGCGGAGCAGTGCTTTGCCGACCCTCCCGACTGGGTGGCGGTCAGCGTGGGCGATGGCTGCACCATCGCCGCCATTGGCAAGGGCCTGCGCCAGATGCGCGAGC
>JANQGB010000799.1 GCA_028277545.1 Phycisphaerae bacterium
GTGATACGCCGCCTTGTACCACTCGTCCTCCGACGGGATCACCCAGGTGGCGTCCGGCTCACGCGTTATTGCCGACAGTTCGGCGTCGCTCGTCGCCCCGTCGAGATAATACGAGCCGTCTTCGGTAGTCGTCAGATCCTGATCGCCCATCGGCTGCCCGTTGTGCAGCCAGTTGGCAAACCGGGCTGCATCGCCCCAGCTAATGTAGTTCACCGGTCGGTTCACCCAGTCAGCTTCTGTCCCGCTGGTGCGCCCGCTGAAGTCGTAGGTGTAGTTGCCGTCGGTACCGTTCCGAGTGATCTGGCAGCCGTACGAAGAGAGGTTCATGATAGAGTGGTACAACCCGTAGGTGTCCGTTGCGGCCACGGCATTGAGAAACTCGCAGTACTGTCCCGCCGTTACCTCATGGCGGCCGATGTTATACACGTAGTCCACCGCGCCGCAGATGCGGCCCGGACCGTAGCCCCCGGCCCCTGCGCCCGACAGCTCCCCGGGATTGCCTGGGTTGCCGACAATGACGGTCTCGATCACGACGGGAAGCGGGCCTGTGAATCCCCGCTGGAACAATGCGAAGTCGGCCAAGTCCACATGGCCGTCACCGTTCAGGTCAGCGGCGTCGCAGTCGGTTGGATAGCCGGCACTGGGACCGGTCAAGCAGCCAGCCAGGATGTTGAAATCGTTGAGGTCCGCGTCGCCATCGCCGTCCACGTCGTGCGCCCACACCGGTGACGCAGCCCCAATCAGTACCGGCCCAACCGCCCAAGCCAACACCGCCGTCACTCTGCGCACGTGCATCTTGTTTCCTCCGCTGATGCTGGCCGAGAGTTGCTCCCATCCTAGGCGTGATCACCGCCATGCTTGTGCGTGCTCCCCATGACAGCCACCCGCATAGCGAGATGATACCATACGGGCCCCCGCCCGAGAAGCCCACATGTCACCGCGTACCGTCTCAAGTTGCCTTGTTGGAGTCTCTGGCGCGCTACGTTTGCAGTCGGGGCAGTATGAAGCAGTAGTGGAAGCCGAGCAAGCGCCTGACGAATACGACTCGGTTCAGTGCGACTGCAGCGGCAGCCACGACCACGCGGGCACGCGTCCTGCACCACAGAGAGCCGTCACAATTGCCGTTGAGTCGCCCGGCGGGATTGGGTACAATCGAGGCTTATCACCTGCGATGAGTGACACTTCACGCACGAGCGAGCAAGAGGTGAAAGACGCGGTTTGAAAGGACAACCCTCTCTTAGAAGAGGACACGATCATGCGGAAGGTCAACATGGGTCGTACCAATGTGCTGACGAGTGTCTACTCCGTGGCGGTGCTGGCTTGTTTGTCGGCCTCAACCGTCGAAGGCGCTGCCCTTCACGCTCCGGACGGTGGTGTGGTGGCCCGGAGTGAACTCCCGATGCAGGCGTCGCCCGCTCGCCTGGTGCTGTTGGCCCCGCAAGCGCTACCGCCCGGTGTGCGGTCGGCCGGGCCATCCGGCCGCTCGCTGGACTACGTTCTCGTCTACCACAACACGAATCCGCGATTCTTCTACACCGCTGACGTGGACGGCACCTGGGTCGGTGATGACATTACCCTGGACGGCGCAGTGCATGTCATTTCCGAGTATCGAGTCGGCGCTTATGGCCACGGCGACGGGCCCTACGTAGTAACCTCGAATCTGGCTTACGACATCGACGGGGCGACCGCGAGCGTGATCGCCGGCTCCGAGTGTGTCTTCGAAGTCCCGGGCGGCGCGGGCCTGGTAGACCTGTTCTGCACGCTCGATCCACCGTTGATTGTTCCCGACAGCCTGTATGCGCTGTTCGAGTGCGACGACTATGAAAACGGGGCGTGGCTCGTCTCGGATGAGGCGGAGGTTGGCTTCACCGAAGACGACTTCTGCGTGGAGGTTGCGCCTTCGCCCGGGCTTGGTTACTGGGGTGGGGGGCTGTGGAGCGGCTTCGAGTGGTCGGTCTGGGCTGACCCGGACTGCAATGACAACGACATCCGCGACGAAGTTGAAGAGCCGGACATCGAGAGTGTGTGCAGTTTGCGCGAACACGAAGGATACGGGGAGTTCTGCCTGGAACTCGGTGGCGCTGGTCCGGAGGATGACTACACCTGGATCGAGCCGCGGCTGGGCGGCGTGCGGGAACTGGTCGTTCAACTCAGCGTGCCGTTGGAGCCTGCCACCGTTGTCGCGGGTAGTGTAGAGATCTCCTGCGACACAGGCGCCTACGACGGCACGGTCGGAGTGGCGTTAGAGGATGGCCAATCTTGCCCGGACAGCAAGTTGGTCATCACGCTGGAGGACGGCTTCGCACTTCCCACCAGTCGCTGCCGTGTCAGCCTGAGCGGCATTAGTTCGATCTACGGCTTACCGGCGATTGCAGACTTCCCGCTGAACGTACTCGAATGCGACGGCAACCGGGACGGCATCGTGAACTCCATTGATTTCTCCGGCAACAGGGCCCGCTGGGGCGAAACGGCGGACGAGACCAACTTCATCTGGGACTACAACCACAACGGTAGTCTCAATACGATCGATAGCTCGGCCACCAAAGCACGATTCGGCAACCGGCTTCCAGACTGGCCGTAGCATAAGTCGGCACGCTCGCACCGTGCCTAACCACCTCGCTGGTGGTATGATCCCCCCGTAGTGACACGATGGCACACGTGCTCGACGCGAGGAGAACACCCATGCCAGATCAAGCCAACCTGCAGTTACTGGAAGCGGTCTTCGCCGTCGCCACGGCCGATGACGTGCTCACCAAGGCGGAGGAGGCGGTGTTCAATAAGCTGGCCGAGCGGGTCGGGGCGAACAGCATGGCCATCTGGCGGATCAAGACCAGGCTCAACACCGAGCCGGAGGCCCGCGAGCAACTCTTCAGCCAGGAGGTGCCCGATCCCTACGCGGCCATGAAGCTGCTGGTGGCCACCGCACGCATCGACGGCGAAATCTCCGCCGAGGAGCGGAACCTGCTGGAGAACATCTCGTCGAAGCTCAAGCTGACCGGAAACGACTTCCTGCGAGCCTACGACGACGGCATCACCGCTGCCGACAACGTCCGTCGCCGCAAGAAGTGAGCCTGCCTGTTCCGTACGCCTCCCCCGTTTGTCGAGCGCTCACGCCCCGGTTATCATCCCCGCCTTGTGCAGCCGCCCCGACAGGCCGGGGTGGGGCGGGCTTCAACCGGCGGGAGCGACGAACGCATGGCAACGGCAGACGCGGATCGACCACTGAACTTCATCCAGGAGATCATCGAGGAAGATCTCCGCACCGGCAAATGGGACGGACGGGTCCACACCCGCTTCCCGCCCGAGCCCAACGGCTACCTGCACATCGGCCACGCCAAGAGCATCTGCCTGAACTTCGGCCTGGGCGAGCAGTATAACGGCAAGTGCACCCTGCGTTTCGACGACACCAACCCCATCAAGGAGGAGGACGAGTACGTCAACTCCATCACCGAGGACATTCGCTGGCTGGGCTACGACCTCGAAGGCCGCGTTCTCTTCGCCTCCGATTATTTTGAGCAGATGTACGACTACGCCGTGCAACTCATCAAGGCCGGCAAGGCCTACGTCTGCGACCTGTCGGCCGAGGAGACCCGCCAGTATCGCGGCACGCTGACCGAACCGGGCAAAAACAGCCCCTACCGCGACCGCAGCGTGGACGAGAATCTCGACCTCTTCGACCGCATGCGCAAAGGCGAGTTCCCCGACGGCTCGCGCACCCTGCGGGCCAAGGTCGACATGGCGTCGCCCAACCTGAACATGCGCGATCCGGTCATCTACCGCATTCTGCACGCCGAGCACCATCGCTCGGGCGATGCCTGGTGCGTGTACCCGATGTACGACTGGGCCCACGGCCTGGAGGACTCCATCGAGGGCATCACCCATTCGATCTGCACGTTGGAGTTCGAAAACCACCGCCCGCTGTACGACTGGTTCCTCGACCAGCTCGGAGTCTACCACCCGCAGCAGATCGAGTTCGCCCGGTTGGAGCTGAATTACACCGTGATGAGCAAGCGCAAGCTGCTCGAGCTGGTGCAGGAGGGGCATGTCAGCGGATGGGATGATCCCCGAATGCCGACGCTCTCCGGCTTGCGCCGCCGGGGCTACACGCCGGAATCGATCCGCAACTTCTGTGCCGACATAGGCGTGGCCAAGTTCAACAGCGTCATCGATGTAGTCCGCCTGGAGAATGCGGTCCGCGACGACCTCAACAAGCGTGCCCCGCGGGTGATGGGCGTCTTGCGCCCGCTGAAAGTGGTCATAGAGAATTACCCCGAAGATCAGACCGAAGAACTTGAGGCCATCAACAATCCGGAAGATCCCGCGGCCGGCACGCGTAAGGTGCCGTTTGGGCGGGTCCTTTACATCGAGCGGGACGATTTTCTAGAAGAACCGCCCCGCAAGTTCTTCCGCCTGGCACCGGGCCGCGAGGTGCGCCTGCGCTACGCGTACTTCATCACCTGTCAGGACGTGGTCAAAGACGACAACGGAGACGTCGTTGAGCTGCGCTGCACCTACGACCCGGCCACCAAGGGCGGCGACGCCCCCGATGGCCGGAAGGTCAAAGCCACGCTGCACTGGGTGTCCGCGGCCCACGCCCTCGACGCCGAGGTTCGCCTCTACGACCGGCTCTTCACGGTGGAGAACCCGGGCGGGGCCAAGGACGGCACCGACTACAAGGACTTCCTCAACCCGGATTCGCTGGAAGCCTTGACTCACTGCAAACTCGAACCGACCCTGGCAGACGCCAGTCCGGGTGAGCGCTTCCAGTTCGAACGCCAGGGCTACTTCTGCGTCGATCCGGATTCGACCGATGCGATCCTGGTCTTCAACCGGACGGTGTCGCTGAAGGACACCTGGGCCAAGATCGCCAGGCGGCAGAAGAAATCAAAATGACTCCGCAGACTATAGACCGGCGTCAAGTGATCGACTGCCCATGAAACTCGCTCGTGAAGGCATTCGAGAAATGGTCCTGGGCACGCTGCTGCTGGGCGTGCTGGCTGTGCTGCTGGTGTGGCTGGTGCACTGGGCTGCCGCGTTGCCCTTGCTGGCGGTCTTGGTGTGGTTGCTGGCTTTCTTCCGCGACCCGCCGCGGGTGGCCAATCTGGCTCCCGGAGAGTTCTGCTCACCGGCCGATGGCAAGGTTACGGAGATAGCCCGCCTGGATCATCACGGCCAGATCGGCGGCCCTGCCCTGCGGGTGGGGATTTTTCTGAGCGTTTTTAACGTTCATGCCAACCGCAGCCCCTGTGCAGGCGTCGTGCGGGGCGTACAATACACCAGAGGCAAATTCCTGGACGCCCGGAATCCGGACTCGGGCCCGGAGAACGAGGCTAACACGCTGGTCATCGATCCGGACGCACCGCTCCGCGGGCCGGTGGTGGTTCGTCAAGTGGCAGGGTTGATTGCCCGAAGAATTATCTGCCACGCGACCGACGGGGACCACCTGGGCGCGGGTGAGCGGTTCGGGATGATCAAGTTCGGGTCGCGTACGGAGCTGATTGTCCCGGACGACGGGGCGGTGCAGGCCGTGGTCAAAATCGGTGACAAGGTGAATGCCGGTTTGACCCTGCTGGTCCGTCAGGACCTCGAAGGATCAGGTGCACAGAGCCATGCGGGTGATTCCGAAAATTGACCGACCGGATCGGCCTCACCGGCGCAGGCGCCGCCTGAGAACCGTCTCGACGTTGCCCACCCTGCTGACGTTGGGCAACCTGGTTTGCGGCCTGGCAGCCGTTCACTTCTGCCTCCGGGCCATGTTCGACGCGGGTTCAGCCGTCAGTCCGTTGGATGGCGTGACGCTGAACAGCGGCATCCTCGAGCGGTTGCTGCCGTCCTTTCTCTCAATCGCGTCCGGGTTTATCTTCGTGGGCCTGCTGCTGGACGCCCTGGACGGCAGCGTTGCCCGGCTGACGCACTCGACCAGCGACTTCGGCGGACAACTCGATTCTCTGGCAGACGTGGTCACTTTCGGCGTGGCCCCGGCCATGCTGGTGGTGGCCGTCCTGATGCCGCAGCCCGACATCGGCGTCCCGGGCCCGCTCTCCGGCGATCTGGCCCCGCGGGCCATGTGGATGATGGTCGCCGTCTACGTCGCCTGTGGCGCCATGCGCCTGGCCCGGTTCAACGTCGAGCATGCCCGGGCTGACCTGCCGTACCGCCGCTTCACGGGTCTGCCGATCCCCGGGGCGGCCGTTGTTCTGGCCTCCCTGGTCTGGCTGCACCAGCACACGCTGCTCAACGATCGAGCCAGTGAGGCCGTGGCGCCCTACCTGGCTCTGGCGCTGCCCTTTGTGGCGGTGGCTTTGGGGCTGCTGATGGTCAGTCGCATCCGCTACGTGCATTTGGCCAACACTTACCTGCGCCAGCGGCGACCCTTCGGCCAGGTAGTCTGGCTAATCTTCGTGCTCGCTGTCTTCCTGTGGTACAAAGAGCTCGTCCTGGCCATCGGAGTGTGCGCCTACGCCGCCAGCGGCCCCGTCGTGGCAGCGGTTCGGTTTGTCCGTTCGATCGGGCGGAAGACCGACGCGCCAGCGGATACCGGCGAGACGCCCGAAGCGGCGTCGGACTCGGAGGATCAGCGCACGGCTTGACCGCAGCGTCGCTCGCCGCATAATCCGGCCCGAACAGAACGATCCTTCGGAGGGTGATCCGCGATGTCGACAGAACCAATGCGCGTACGCTTTGCTCCCTCGCCTACCGGCTACCTCCACGTCGGCGGAGCCCGGACGGCGCTTTTCAACTGGCTGATCGCCAGACGAACCGGTGGCAAGTTCATTCTGCGGATCGAGGACACCGACCGCTCGCGCCACGTCGAGGATTCCACGGCCCGGATTCAGGACGACATGCGCTGGCTGGGTCTGCAATGGGACGAAGGCCCCGAGATCGGCGGCGAGAACGGGCCGTACTTTCAGAGCCAGCGACTGGAGATCTACCAGCAGCACTGCGACCGGCTCATCGAGTCAGGCCGAGCGTACTACGCCCTGGAGACACCCGAAGAACTTCAGGCTCTGCGAGAGGCGGCCCGGCGCGAGAAGCGGGCCGTGGTCTACCGGCGTCCCGATCCTCTGCCCACCGTGGAGCAGGGCAAGGCCGCCCGGGCCGAAGGGCGCCCGGTCACCGTGCGTTTCATCATGCCCGATCGCGACGTGGTGGTGCGAGACGAGATCCTGGGCGAGGTGCGCCTGGCCGGCAAGGAGATCGAGGACTTCGTCATCCAGAAAAGTGACGGCTGGCCCACCTACCACTTTGCCTGTGTCGTCGACGACGCCCTGATGAAGATCGACTGCGTCTTGCGCGGGCAGGAACACCTGATCAACACGCCCAAGCACGTAGCCATGCAGGAGGCGCTGGGTTTCGACACGCCGCGCTACGCTCATCTGCCCATTATCTTCAACATGGACGGCACCAAGATGAGCAAGCGTTCGGCCGTCAAGGAGTTCAATCAGCGGATCAAGCAGGCTCGGCAGCGTGCCGGCGACCTGTCCGACGCGGACTTCGCCGGGGGTATTGCCCAAGCCACCGGCGTGCCGGGTGAGATCGTGGCCGCTATTGCCGGCGGCAAGCGCGACGTGCTCGACGAGGCCCTCAAACAGGTGGCCAAGCATCTCGAAATCAGCCTGCTGGAGATTAACGTCCACGACTTCCGCGTGTCGGGTTACCTGCCCGAGGCCCTGTTGAACTTCATCTCGTTGCTCGGCTGGTCGCCCGGCGAGGATCGCGAGCAACTCAGCCTGGAGGAAACGACAACGCTCTTTGACGTGACCCGGGTCGGCAAGACCAACGCCCGGTTCGACCGCACCAAGCTGCAGGCCTTCAACACCGACTGGTGCAATCGCGTGACCGCCGAACGCCTGGCCGAGGCCCTGGACGACTATCTGAAGCAGAACGAATCTCCGCTGCTCGTCGCCGACGCCGCTCAACGAGCCCACCTGCTCAAAGCCTGCGCCGGCTTCCGCACTTTCAAGGAATTCGAGGGTAAGTGCCGCTCGCTGTTCGCGGAAGACGACGCCATCCAGTACGACCCCAAGGCGGTCAAGAAGGTGCTGGTCAAGGGCGAAGGCCGCGGCTACACCATGCTGGAAACCACCCTCCCCAAGCTCGAATCCTGCGAGCCCTGGACTGCGGCGTCTCTTGAGCAGCTTCTGGAGAAGATCTGCGCCGAGCACGACACCAAGCTGGGCGCGGTAGCCCAGCCGATCCGCGTAGCGGTCACCGGCACCACCATAAGCCCACCGATCTACGACACCCTTGCGGTCCTGGGCAAGAACCGCACGATCGCCCGAATCCACCGCTGCCTGGCTGCCAGAGTTTAAACTCGCAGGGTGCATCTTGATGCACCACCAGGCTGGAGTTGGCAGCATAGCAAGTAGGGTGCATCTTGATGCACCTTTTGAGAGATGTGGCACCGGCATCCTGCCGGTGGGGTGGCCTCAATGGTGTGGCACCGGCATCTTGCCGGTGCAAGCACAGGCTGGAAGCCTGTGCCACACCAGGGGCATCGTAGAAGTAGGTCGGTAGGGTGCATCTTGATGCACCTTTTGAGAGATGTGACGCCGGCATCCTGCCGGTGGGGTGGCCTCAATGATGTGGCACCGGCATCTTGCCGGTGGGGTAGCTCCAATAATGTGGCACCGGCATCTTGCCGGTGCAAGCACAGGCTGGTGGCCTGCGCCACACTCAGTCGCAGAGGTAGGGTGCATCTTGATGCACCACATACGTAGGTTGCTTGGCACCTTGCCGGCGGCGCGGCCTCCCTGACGTAGCACCGTCATCCTGCCAGTGGGGTATCCACAATGATGTAGCACTGTCACCCCGCAGGTGGGACGTACTCAATGATGTAGCACCGGCATCCTGCCGGTGCAAGCACACGCAGGCTGCCTATGCCACACTCAGTCGCAGCGCCAGCGACGCCGCCAGAGGCCAGCGAACCCGCCCATCGCCAGCAACAGGCCTGAGCCGGGCTCAGGAAGCGTGACCGCCCAAGCCTCGCTCAGTCCCTCCGGGTTGATGCCGTGCCCCACGATCACCCGCCCGTCCGCCGATACGTCAAACGTCTCGCCCAGTGTCCAGTCAGCGACCTCGGTCACACCTGCCTCGATCAGCAGGTCGTAAACGTTCTGCCAGCCGCTGTCTGGTGTACATACGACGGCCGCGATACGGCTCCCACTCGATATTACAGTCCCCAAGATAACGGCACCATCATCCGACACCCCTGTTGCCCAACTGCGCTGCGATGCGCCACTGGACCACTCGGGGGGCAGAAAGCCCAAGCCAACCATCCCACTGTCCGCCGTCCAGCGGAAGGCTTCCCATTGGAACCGGCTCCCACCACACTCGCCAACTACGACCGTGCCGTCGGCCGACACATCGACAGCCACGCTGGCCGCCATCTCAGGCAATACGCCCAGGCCCTCCATTCCGCCCTCGCTCGTCCAGCGGAAAGCCTCCCGGCCTGTGTCGGAACTGCCCATGCCTACCACCGTGGAAGCGTCGGCGGATACAGACCCGCATAGGCTGTAGTGGTCACCTCCCGGGAGGTCGCCCAAGCCAACCATTCCGCCGGCGCTGGTCCACCGAAATGCCTCACGCCCCGACGCGAAAGTAGCTGAGCCAACTACGACTGTGCCGTCCGCAGATATGCCTATGGCACTACTGTCGTCACCGCCCAAGCCAATGACGTCGCCGGCAGCGTTCCAGAAACATGCGCTGGTGGGGCCGCTGACATCAGAATAACTCCGCCCGACAGCGATCGAACCGTCGGCCGACACCCCCCTCGCGCTACTGTCGCTCTCACCCGGCAGCGGTTCCAGGCCAACCATGCCCGAGGCTTCGGTCCAGCGGAACGCTTGGCGACCGTCCACCGTGTCACACATGCCGACGATGACTGATCCGTCGGCGGAAACCGCAAACGGCGCGCTGATTCCACCGTCGCTATTGGGCAGGCGGCCAAGGCCAGTGAACGTCATGGCTTCGGCCAGCGACTGTTGGGGCGTGACGAGTGACAGAAGAATTCCGGAAATTACTGCGTAGAAACGGC
>JANQGB010000820.1 GCA_028277545.1 Phycisphaerae bacterium
CGACCGTCACGCGAGATGACCTGATCGATCACTGGCACCGCACGTACTCCGCGGGACGGCTGCAGGTCACGGTGGCCGGCCCTATCGAGCCGTCCGATGTCGCCGGCATGCTCGAACGTCGGTTTGCCGGATTCGGGGACAGCGGGCGCACTGGGCGGGACTCGTTCCCCTTCTCGTTTGACTCCGCCCGCAGCCACCACGCCAAGGATGTGGAACAGGAGCAGATTGCTGTCTGTTTCCCCTCCGCCGCGGTCCCCGATGACGATTTCAGTGTCCAGCGCGTGCTGTTCGGAGTGCTGTCCGGCGGGATGAGTGCCCGCCTGTTCACCGAGGTGCGCGAGAAGCAGGGTCTGGCTTACGATGTCCATGCCGGAGGCGAGAATCCTCGCGGGCACGGCATGATTTTCGTGACGGCCTCCTGCAAGCCTGACCGGGCGGAGACCACCTTCCGCACCATACTGAGTGAGATCGACCGCTTGAGTGAAGACCTGACCGAGGAAGAACTCGACCGTGCCCGCAGCCGCATCATTGCCCGTGATGAGACGCTGGCTGACATGACGCGTTCGCGCCGGCGGGTGTTGGCCTATGACCTGTTTCATCACGGCCGGCCGATTCCCATAGAGGAACGCATCGAGAAGGTCCGGGCGGTCACGATCGACGATCTGGTTCAGTTTCTGAGAGACCATCCCCGGGACCGGCTGAACATCTTGACGCTGGGGCCGCGGGAGCTGGGGGACGTTGAGGCTTAAGTGCCCCGGCGCGTCAGCGTGTAGTGCGGGCCCCCGGCCCGCGATGGCAACGGACTCAAGACGGAGCAACACCGCGCATGAGCACGGAAAGCAGTTTCCACTCGCATACGCTGGACAACGGCCTGCGGATCGTCATCGAGCACATGCCCGGTGTGCGCTCGGCGGCGGTGGGCTTCCTGGCCCGTACCGGTTCGCGCGACGAGACGCCTGAAGTGGCTGGCGTATCCCACTTCCTGGAGCACATGTGCTTCAAGGGAACCGCCAAGCGCAACTGGGGCCAGATTAACGCCGACTTCGACCGGATGGCCGTCGATTACAACGCCTTCACCTCCGAGGAGCGGACTTTCTACTACGGGTGGGTGCAGACCGCCGACCTCGAGCGGCAGCTCGAACTCCTGGCCGACATGATGAGGTCAGTCATTCCGCCCGGCGAGTTCGACATGGAGAAGAAGGTCGTTCTCGACGAGATTGCCCGTTCGAACGACCAGAACATGCACGTCGCGTATGACTTTCTGCAGAAGCAGGTCTACCGCGATCATCCACTGGAGTGGCCGGTGCTGGGCTACGAAAGCACGGTCGGCGGGCTGCCTCGCGACCGGATGGCGGAGTATTTCCAGGATCGCTACGCGCCGACCAACCTGGTTCTCATCGTGACTGGCAACGTGGACCCTGCGGAAATCGTCGACCTGGCTGGGCAGTACTGTGGTGACTGGCCTGCCGGACGTCCCCGCCCGGAACGTGCCGGCCCGACGTTCCAAACCGGGACGGCGGTTCTTCAGGTCGAAAGGTTCAATCAGCAGATCGTCGCCCTGGCGTTTCCGGCGCCGTCGGCCGTCGATCCCATGCACGAGACAGCCAACGCGGCCACCACCATCCTCGGCGGTGCCAACTCGCGCATGTTCTGGAATATCGTCCAAGCCGGTCTGAGTCCGGACGCGGCCTGCTATCGCCTGCCATACTGCGATGGCGGCATGCTGTTGCTGTGGGGGCAGACCGACGCGGACAAATGCGAAGAACTCGCCAAGGCCATGCAAACCGAGGCCGCCCGTATCTGTACACATAAGGTGGACGAGCACGAGGTGCAGCGCGTCAAGAACAAGAGGCGAACGGCACTGGCGGTCGAAGCAGAGGCGCCGTACTATCGTTTGGTGCAGGTTATGGATGACGTGGACCTCCGCGGCCAGCCGCGAACCGTGGAGGACCGCCTCGCCGCGGTCGATGCCGTCAGTGCCGACGGGATTGCGGAGTATTTCACCGCTTACCCGATCGACCGTGACGGCTACTTCATAAGCGTTGGCCCGCGAGACTGGCCGCCGACAGGCTGACCTCGAGTGGGGCCGCGCTACGAGGCTGCGGCTGGAGAGAGAGCAAGAGCAATCTCGGAACATGACCACGACCGGGCGACAACTCGAAATCCGCCGCATCTACTCTGCCAGCCCGACGCGAGCGGCGGCCACCATCCGCACGCAGGCCCGCGCGGGCCCCAGGCTGCGGTTTAGCGCGCTGGGGCCGCTGAGCCTGCTGGTGGCTGCGGCCTGGACGTTCGTCGTGTGGTTTCCGGCCGACCGATTGATTCTCACCAACGTAATGCGCACCGGGTTGGCCCACCTATCGGACCTGAGCGGTGGCGAAGTGTCGTTCGCTGACTTCCTGGGCACCGCACCAGACGACCTGGCCGACCCGACGCCCCCGGCAGACAGCGAAGAAACCGTGCCCCCCGCGGCGGCGCACGACTCCGGCGCCGCTCCGGAGGCGGCGGGTCCCACCGACGAAGAACGTGCCGAGCGGGAAGCGCAGAGTACCAGGTTGTTGGTGAGGCTCAACATCGACAAGTGGGTCTGGCTGATCGTGACCACCTTCACGGCCTGCTGGCTGGCCATGAGCGGGGCTGCTTCCGTGGCGGGGGCCCAGGTGACTGATCCGGCGAGGCGGCGGCAGCTATTGATGGGTGCGTCGATACTCATGCTGCTGGCTGCCGTGGTGGGCGTCCGGCTCTGGCACGGCAAGCCGCTGCCGGGATTGCCCAAGCCGGCGGGTGAGATCACTTTCGTCGCCTTTGCGGCGCTCGCCGTGTATGCTCTTGCACTGGCGCTGCGGCCGTGGCTTGCCGGTGTGGCTGCAGTACTGCTAGGGTTAGTGGCGGTCTGCGTAGGCGGGGCGGCGTTCTATGACTGGTGGAGCGGGTCTCTGGGCCTGGTGGAAGTCTATCCGTTGTTCGCCGCCCGTATGGCTCCGGTAGTGTTGCTGGTCGTAGCTGGACTGGCCGGGGCGGCCATGGCCCGTCGCGCGGTCGGGTTGCACCGGGCCGGTGTTGTCCTGATCCTGGTGGCTACCGTCGTAACGCTGGGCGGACTCAAGTACGCCGAGAGTATCGGCGGCGTGCATACGCACGTCCTGACCGCCGGCGATTACGGCAAGTTGGCCATCGCCCAGTCCGCCTACGCGTGGGTGTTGATCGGTGCGTTGGCCCTGCGGTTACGCTGACCTCGCAAGCGGGGTGACCCGGATGAAACGCGATTCTCTGCTTGCCGGCCGCGACGCCCGGGCCTTTGCCCGGCGAATATCGGACCGAGGCGCTGGCCTCAACTGGGGCGGTAAGTTCCCCGATGAATGGGCATGGCGCGGGAGCACCGGAAGCTCTCGCCGGATGCAGCCCAGGCGCGGGGCAAGCGAACATGACCACCGTTCTGGAACCTACCGAGGGCAGCGATCGTCCACCAGAGGGGGAACAGCAGACGGTTGTCGATAGCAGACCGGAGTCACAGTCAGGCAATGGAAGACAGATGAAAGAGCGGACCTGCAACCTGTGGACGGAGAAGGCGGACTACCGCTGCATTCCCACCACCGGCGCCACCGACGGTGAAGGGGCGGCGGTGATGGACTCCGGGCTCGCTGCCCAGGCGGCCCGCCGCTTTCAGGGACTGGCGGTCGACCTCGGGCGGCTGCTGACCGCCTCCGGTAACCACGTCCACGTCATCAGGCCCGGGTTGCTCTCCTTCCCTGTCCAGCAGTATGCCTGGAGCGGGCCGAGCCTGCAGGTCATCGCCCGCAGCGCCAAGGAACTGGTTTCCATTGTCGGTGAGGCCGTGACCCTGCTGCCCCGCCCCGGATGCGAGGCCGGCGGGCTGGCCTGGGACGAGGTGTCCAAGGTCCTGGCGGACCTGCCCGATAACATCATCGTTGTCCAGCACTCCTCCTGATCTTTCAGCAGGCAGAATGACGGCCGGTCTGTTTGGCCTGTGACCCCGGTCTGCGCGCGGCGGCTGGTATTTTCGTCGAGCAACATCACTGCTGCTGGCAGTGCCGCTGCCAATGACCTGGACTGTCACCTGATGCCTCATTCCAGGAGCGGTCGAGTCATCGAATGACCGGTAACCGCGGCACCGGCGCCCCTCGTCCGGACCGATGGAACAATGTCGAGATTTCGCCAAAAGTTTTTGTACGGCAGTATGGGGTACTTTTATTGTTCGGAGCGGACCACCGCCGGATTATCACCCGTCACCATCAGCACAGTTTGCCAGGGCCGGCGTTCAGTGCGGCCCGAGGCGGCCAGCCTGGCGTCTCGTTGGCTGCGCTTAATTGTAAAGTTACATGCGGAGTAGTGGTGGCTGATCCGTCGCAAGGACGCGACACCGGACGCTGAACGGAGGCGTCGGATTGGTGCGCCGCTTGGCAAAGAGGCTAACCAGTAGGAGCGTTCAGGCCATGAAGTCGTACAGCCTGTTATATCGAAGATTGAGAAAGAGATTGCACATCTCCCAACCGTGGCGGCCAACCCCCCGGCGTCGTGGCGTGGTGGCTGTCCAGGTGGGAGTGCTGCTTGTGGCGCTGGTGGGTTTCGCGGCGCTGACCGTTGATGTGGGGGCGATGTACAACGCCCGGGCCGAACTCCAGCGCTCGGCGGACGCCGCCGCCCTGGCAGCAGCCGGCATGTTGGGTGAATACGGCGCCGGCGATCCGGTGGAACTTGCTGTTGCCGCGGCGGTCGAGCACGCCGCCGCCAACCCCGTTCTGGGCCAGGCGGTGGTTCTGGACCCCAACGTCGATATCGAATTCGGCCGGGCCAACTACAACGAGGCTGGCAACAGCTACACCTTTACGCCCGGCGGGGCTGTGCCGGATGCCGTGCGGATCACGGCCCGCAGGACCAGCAATTCGCCCAATGGGCCGTTGGAGCTGTTCTTCGCGGGCGTACTGGGCAAGAACAGCGCCGAGATCACTGCCGAAGCGATTGCCGTCATGGTGCCGCGTGATATCGCCATCGTGGCCGACCTCTCCGGCTCGATGAACGATGACAGCGAGTTGCGCAACGTTCACGACACCCAGATTAATCTCTTTGACGTCTGGGCTGGCCTACCGCTCGGCACTGGCTTGGCAGGGATCCTCAACGGGTCGGACCCGGCCGCGCCCGGCGCGGCGATGGCTGGCGATCTTCACCCGGCCAGCGGACCAGGTCTTCCCGGGCATGTGGGGGGCAACCCCAACGAATTCAACGAGGCCTTTGCTGACTCGGAAGCCCATGGACCACGCTGGGGCTGGATGACTACCTGGGGCACGGAACTGACCCCCGGTGTGTACGACCCCGTGGATGATACCGGCCTCTATTACATTCCGCGATACAATACCTGCACTGACCCCGAGGTGATCCAGAACCTGATTGAGGCGGGATACTCATCGTCCGAGCGGTCCGCGCTCCTGAGCAGCTCCTACGACTCAAGCTCTACTTACTACCGCAATCGCGTCAAGGCTTTGCTGGGCGTGTGCGGTTGGGACAGCGGCAAATCCGGCGGGAAGTACAGCGCCGGCGTGGGCAACGGGAACGGCATCGTGGGGAGCAGCGAATTGGTCCAGACGGTGGACTACCCCTTCAACAGCGGCTCATGGAGCAGTTACATCGACTATGTCAAGGGCTCCAGCCAAATGAGGAACGGGGATTCGGCGTTCCGTTACCGCTACGGAATCAAGACCTTCACCAACTACCTGCTGGAGAAGAAGCCCAAGCACAGCCAGACCGCCGAGCTGGCTGCTACGCCCACCCAGCCGGTGCAGGCAGTCAAGTACGCGGTTCAGCACATGGTCGAGGTCATCGAGAGCCTGGAGACTGACGACCAGGTTTCGCTGGAGATTTACGGCGAGAGCGTACACCACGAGTATGACCTCACTGACGCTTACTTTGACGTCACCGATCGGCTCAACGAGATGCAGGCCGGGCACTACGACGTGTGGACCAACATGGGTGGCGGGATCGAACAGGCGACCCAGGAGCTGACCCAGAGCGGTCGACAGCGGGCGGCCTCGCGCAAGATCATGATCCTGCTGACCGACGGCAGGGCCAACGTCGATGAGTACGGCCATACGGGTGACTACTCGGGCGGCAAGGAATACGCCTTGGACGCGGCCCAGGAAGCGGCGAATGCCGGCGTCCGCATTTTCGCGGTCAGTCACGGATTCGGGGCCGACACCGATATCATGGAGCAGATCGCGGAGATCGGCAACGGCCGCCATTTCCACGCCGAGGGCTCTATCGATGAGTACAGCGAGCAACTCGACGAGATATTCAACACGTTGGGAGGTAAACGACCGGTGGAACTGATCAAATGATCAGCGGCTCGGCGCAGCCGGCGCTGGTAGCGTCACGCCGGTTGCGCAACGCCAGCCAGCAACACCGCCCTGAAGCGCCACCCCTTGCGGGTGGCGTTTTCTTTTGAAGCCCGCCCGCGCCGGACTGCTGGTCGGGTGACCTCCGCGACCCGAGTCCTGCGGGCGGGTATAACACTGGCGACATGCATGCGGTGATCAAGCATCTCGTCTGTCCTCAGTGCGGCTACGATCTCCACGGGATTCCGGAGTTCCGCTGCCCGGAGTGCGGCTACGGCTACGATCGCGCTGCGCTGCGCTCGCTCGCCGGCCAGGCGGACTGGGATCGCCTGGCGTCCGCCCAGGCAGTGACCTGGCGGGCGGGTCTGGCCGTTGCCCTGGCAGTCGAGCCTCTGGCGGTGCGGTGCGGCGTGGGGCTGTTCATACGCATCGCCCTGGTAGTCGGCGTCTTCCTCACGATCTGCATCGCCTGGGCCATACTCACCCGGGGCTTCGACGGATGGCTGTCGAGCACCAGTGCGTACCTGCTGGTTTGGCGCGTGGCATTGCTATTGGCAGTCACTATGGTTGGCGTGCCCGTCTTGGCGGCATTGGCAGCGTTGGTGCTGGTCGCTTGGGGATGGCTGATTCGTCTCTGGGACTGGCCTGCGCTTATGCCGGCAGGCAACGCGCCGTTACCGCAGTTTCACACCTCGGTCGGGCGGCAGAGCACAGCGGCCACAGTGGGCTTGTGCGCTGCGACGATCATGTGGTTTCTGGCCTGGGTGGTGTGAGGCGGCACGTCCTCAGGATGGCTCGGTCATTGAGCGCGGATCGAGTGCTGCGTTGAGTGTGTCTTCGTCGAG
>JANQGB010000901.1 GCA_028277545.1 Phycisphaerae bacterium
CAACCGCTGCGCCAGCCGTGTGCGCCGCTGCCGGTAGACCTCCGGCGGGGCGCCGGCCTGCAAGGATGTTTCCTGGCTCATGACGCGATCCTGTTGTAGTAGTGCCGCCTGTGAACTCGCCGACCGGGCTCAGACAGGATTGCCGAGAACCTCGCTGCCCGAAAGACCCGGCACCTGCGGCAGACGGTTCTCGCGGATTTTGGGGACATCGTCCAGCCGACGCAAGAACGCGTCCACCACTAGGGGGTCGAAATGGCGGCCTCGCTCATTGCGAATGATGTCCACGCACTTCTCGAGGGGGAAAGCGGGTTTGTAGCAGCGTACTGAAGACAGGGCGTCGAAGACGTCGGCCAGAGCAACCACCCGCCCCTCCAGCGGGATGCGCTGACCGCTTAGTCCGCCAGGATAGCCCGTCCCGTCGAACTTCTCGTGGTGCGTCAGGGCAACCTCGGCGGACATCTGCACCACCGGCGACTGCGAGCCGGCCAGAATCTGGGCCCCGATCTCGGTGTGTCGCTTCATCTCGTCATACTCGGCATCGGTGAGTCCGCCGGTCTTGAGCAGAATGGCGTCCGGTATGCTCACCTTGCCGATGTCGTGCATCGGGGCAGCATAGTGCAGCATCTCGAGGCGCTCGGGCGGGAAGCCCAACTCATCCGCGATCAACACGGAGTAGTTGGCCATTCGCCGGATGTGCTCAGCGGTGTCGTCGTCGCGGTACTCCACGGCCACCGCCAGACGCAGGATGGTATCCAGGTAGGCCCGCTTGAGTTCCTCGGTCAGCCGCACGTTGCAGACCGCCACCGCCGCCTGCGAGGCCAGCGACATGACCAAATCTTCATAGCGGGAGTCAAACGCAATAACGTCGCCACCGTTTCCCCGGGCGTTGATCAACTGCAGCACACCGACGATCCGTTCGTCCGCCGCCCGCATGGGCACCAGCATCATCGATTGCGTGCGATAGTCGTTCTGGCGATCGAAGTCCGGGTTGAATCGGTAAGGTGCCGCGGGTGGAATCCGGTAGGCATCCTCCAGGTTAAGCACCTCCCCGGTGAGCCCGACGTAACCAGCCATGCTCTGCTTCGAGAGCGGTAGCTGCTCGCCGTCAAACCAGACCGAGGCGCTGTCGCCGCCGGCAGAGTTGCTTAGCACGTCGTTCTGGCTGACCACAAAACGCAGGGCGTCTTCCTCAGCCAGGTACAGCGTGCCGGCCTCGGCCCGTGTGAAGCTGCGGGCCTCGGTGAGTATCTTTTCCAGCAGAGATTTGAGGTCTCGCTCGCACGATAGGGCGATGCCAATCGCGTTGAGCTGCGCCAAGTGCTGCTCCAGATTCTCCATCCGGCTCATCAGCAGCTCTCCCGAATCTCGGCCTCCGCTCGCGCTCCGGGCAGGGACTGTATTCTATCGCCACAGCAGGCAATCCGGACACGTGGCCCGCCGAAAATATTCGACTTGGCGGGAGGCAACAGGAGAGTGGGCCTGGCGGCCCGGCGGGTCACGGCTGAGGTGCCGTTCCATCCGCGAGCGGAACCTTGACGCTGACCGAGGCCCCGTCGCCGATCGGAAGCCATACGGTCTGTAAGTCAGGGCGGTTCTGCAGGGCTTCATTGTACAGGCTCAACGCGTACTGCCATCGCTTGGCGCTGTCCGGCACCTCCATAACCGGAAACAGCACATCATCGGTGATCAACAGCCCGTGCGGCGTCAGCAGGTCGACCAGGCGCGGCAACATCTGCAGGTAATCATCCTTGTTGCCATCCTGCAGGATCAGGCCGAACGGTTCGGTTATCTCGGCGATGGCCTCGTTGGCATCCTCAATGCGGACCTCTACGACCTCGTCCAGGCCTGCCTCGGTGAGGTTCTGCCGGGCGGATTCAGCCAGCCGCGGATCGATCTCGACAGTAATCAGTCGCCCGCCGACCCGCTGGAGCGCCCGACCGATGGCAATGGCGGCATAGCCAACCGAGGTGCCGATCTCCAGCACGCGAGTCGGCCGGTTCGCCAGGATCAGCACATCCACCAGTTGGGCAACACTCGGTCCGATGGAGGGCTGCAGGGGCACGCCGGCAACATCCTTGCTCTCCGCTTCCAGGCGACGTACCTCTTCCGGAAGCAACCCCTCCACGTACTCCTGAGCGTGGTGCCAGTCGACAGGTCGCGGATCGGTCATAGCTGTACTCCCCAGCGTCCGGCCGACCCGGCCGAACGCCTCTGATCACCTTGTAGCACGCTCCTCCAGACGTGCAAGCCCCGGCTGACGATTCCTGAATCGGGTTGTGACAGAACCGTTACAGCGCCAAGCGGCCCGGCATTCGCCACTCGCCGGGGCGGGGAGTATGATTGGGAGTAGTGGTTCAGCCGACGATACCGTGAGCGAAGGAATCGACAGTGAACAGGCGCCGCATCGTAGTCATAGAAGACGAGGCCCCCATCCGCCGAGGCATCATGGACATGCTCAGGGCGGCTGGCTACGAGCCCGTCGAGGCGGCAGACGGGGCGGCCGGGCTGGACGAGGGACGCCGCCTGGGCGTGGACCTGATCCTGCTTGACCTGCGGCTGCCCAGGATGGATGGCATGGAGGTGTTGACCGAGCTCCGGCGAACGCACCCCAACCTCCCGATAATAATCCTGACCGCCCGCGGCTCCGAGGATGACCGCGTCCGGGGGCTGAAGGGCGGCGCCGACGACTACGTGGTCAAGCCATTTTCCGCCCGCGAATTGCTGGCCCGCGTGGAGGCGGTCATGCGGCGCTCGCCCGAGCGACCCGTGCCGGTGCGCAGCCTCGTCGCCGGCGGGCGCCAGGTCGACCTCGAGCGGCGGGAGATTCGCCAGCCGGACGGACAACTGGTTCAACTCTCCGAGATGGAGGCTTCCATCCTCGGGCACCTGGCGGCCAACAACGGGCGCGTCGTGTCGCGCGACGAGCTGCTCTCCTGTGTGTGGGGCATCAGTTCCGACGCCCTCGAAACCAGGGCGGTGGACATGCATATCACCCGCCTGCGAGGCAAGTTGGCCAGCCCGAACGACGATGAGACGGTTGACTGGGTGGTTACCGTCCGCGGCAAGGGGTACAAGCTGGGCCCGGACGTCGCGGCGAATGACTCGCCCCCAGCGGAGCCGGCCGAGAAATGACCTGGTCGAAACGGAGCACGCGCGTTGCCCTGGGCGGATACGTCCTGGTGGCTCTGCTGGTGTTCGGCAGCCTGGCCTGGACAACCATCGTTTCCCTGCGCTCAGAGCGGGCTGAGCGCCTTACCCGGTCAAAGAATCACTATCGGCGCGACGTGAACCTCTCTCTGCGGCGGATGGACAGCCGGGTGCAAAGCACCCTGACTCGTGAAAGTGGCCGAAGTCCGTACGATTACGCCTCGGTGTTTTATCCGCCGCGCCTCTGGGACAGCTTCGGGGCACCCGTGCTCAGCGGGCAATGCTGCGCTGTATCGCCGCTTCTCGATGAGTTGCTGGAAGACTGGCTGCTGCTCCATTTCCAGGTTTCCCCGGATCAGGAGTGGACTTCACCGCAGGTTCCGTCCGACGCGCTGGTGGCTCTGGACGGCGTCGAACTGCCTGCCAAGGCCTTGACCGACCAGCGGCTTGAACTGTTGGCGGCGGTCAAGCGTTCCTTGACGCCGACGCAATTGCGACAGTCGCTGGCCCAGGCCTACGCTCGCGATGCGGCCAACGCTCCCTGGTGGACGCCAGACGGTGACATTCCGGTGCTAGCGGCGATAGACGACGACTCAGATAGCGTCGCCTCGCGCTGGCACCGGCACGAGCCGCTGCCGCCTGACGCCCGGTCAGCCAAGAAGAGCAGCCGGGAGTACCAGCGACGTAAGCTGCTGGCCCAGAAGGCCTTGCTGGACAGTCGGGCGGCCGAGACCTGCGCATCGCCCGATAACACCATGGTCAACCTGAACCAGTTCAACTTCTCCGCAGCAGACTCGCGCGACGAAGAGCGTGCCGGCGACGTCTGCGTGACGCCTTCGCCTATGACGGCGGTATGGCTGGATCTGGCCGACTACGAGGGCAAGTTCCTGTCCTTCGTTCGCACGGTACCGGTAGAAGGAGAAAACCTGGTTGTCTACCAGGGTTTCCTGGCCAACTGGACCGCCCTCCGCGCGCTGTTGCTGGAGGAGATCGCCGACCTCTTCCCCGCGGCCGACCTCCTCCCCGTGGAATCGGGACCGGTCGACGACCTGGACAGCCTGATGACCTGGCTGCCCGCACAACTGGTGACCTCAATGCCGGAGGTCCCGGCAGCGCTGGCCGGCTGGTCGCCGATGCGAACCGGGCTGCTGCTGGC
>JANQGB010000902.1 GCA_028277545.1 Phycisphaerae bacterium
CAGCCCCACTCTGGTAGTCGCCGTGACAGCTCAGGCAGTTGCCACCCCACGCCGGCGCTGCCAGAGACGTCTGAGGCAGCCACAGGGTCAACAGCAGCACGACCGGAAGAAATGCGAGACGCTTCATGGTATTGGTCTTCTCTTTCTTGCTCGCCGCCAGCACCGTGACGTGCTGACTACTTCTTCAACTCCGCCAGAACCAGATCGACGATCTTCGGTACCAGTTCGTCAATTTCCGGTGATAGTTCCAGTCCCCAGTCCGTGTGCCGGGGCTTGACTCCGAGGATCACCACTTCCTCGGGTGAGACGCCCATCCTCTTGGTTGCGACCCACATATCCAGGAAACCGGCCTCGTGCAGCGAGGCGCTGGGCCGGTCGTCGGGCGCGAGATCCTCGGGCGCCATGCGGAGCACCGTGCCCGGCTCGGCGTCACCATCCATGGCGTCGATCACGATCACCTTGCGCCGATCGGCCACCACGTCCAGCAGATCCATTCCCGCCGTAGCGCCGTCGAAAATTTCCACCTCCGCGGGCAGGTCGAGCTTCTCCATCGCTTCAACCACCCGCACTCCGACGCCCTCGTCGCGCAGCAGGATATTCCCCAGCCCCAGTACCAGAATCGGGCAGGGAGCCGTTCGCGTCAGGCGGTCGTCTGGTGGTTGCGGTTGCATAAGCCTCCTGGTCTCACCTGCTCTGCGGGCTAGCCGATTCCCGGTTGTATCAGGACCTTAGAACCCCGGGCACGATCTCCGGGCCGAACCATGTGCACGGCACAGGCCAGGCACGGGTCAAACGTGTGAACCACGCGTATCACCTCGACTGGCTGGCTGATGTCATTAACCGGCACGCCGATCAGCGCCGCTTCGATCGGGCCTAACTGGTCGGAGTCGTCGCGGGGCGAGGAATTCCAGTTCGTCGGCGTGATCACCTGGTAGCGGCTGATGGCGGAGTTGGTGATGTCCATCCAGTGTCCGAGTCCGCCGCGCGGGGCCTCTGTCAGCCCGACGCCGGTGGCCTGCTCGGGGATCTCGCTGTCCTGATAGACCGGCGCCCCCGGGTCCAGTTCGTCGAGCCATTGATCCGCCGCGTCGGCGATCTTCTTGGTCTCCTGGGCTCGCGCCACAATGCGGTCCATGGCCGAGATGCCGTTAGTGTAATCGTTGTTAATCCACATCCTGGCCAGCGGCCCGAGTTCGTACGCGTGGCTCTGGTAACGCGGTGCCTTCAGCCAGCTATAGGCACCGGGTTTGTCAGCGGCAGGCTCGGTTACGCCGACCGCCGGGTGCTTGTTGCCCGAGGCTGGCGTATACCAGGAATAAGTGACCTGCTCCGTAATCTCGGTGGGATCGAAAGCGCCGGCCGTTCCCCCGGTATAGGTGCCGGCTGGCAGGAACTGCGACGTGCCGCTGGAGTCCAGGTCAAAGACGCCAAAGGCGAGAAGGTTGCCCTCACCGGTACCCAGGCTGTAGTAGTCGGGGAACAGCGAGCCCAACGCCAGGGCGTCCGGCAGGTATACGTTGTCGACGAAGGAGCGAATCTCCGAGAGCAGGCTCCGGAAGTCGGCGACCTTCTCGGCGGTGACAACTTCGGTGCAGCCGCCAACCACAAACGAACCGGTGCAGGGCAGCTTGCCGCCGAAGACGGCCCCCATCTGATGGGCCTTGCGACGCATCTCCAGTGCGGTGACGTAATGGCTCACCAGGTCGCTGGCCGCCGAGCCGGTAACCATGTCCGGTGTCACGTAGCGCGGCGTAAACGGTGAAGCGTCCAGCAGGCCCGTGGTGTCGATGTAGTCCAGCGCGGACAGGTGATAGAAGTGCAGCACGTGCGACTGAATGAAGTTCGCCGCCAGCACCAGGTTGCGCAGGATTCGGCCGTTATCCGGCGGCGTGACGCCAAAGGCGTTGTCCAGATTCAGGCACGAGGCCATAGCGTGCGACACGGGGCACACGCCGCAGATCCGCTGGGTGTACTGGGCGGCGTCTCGCGGGTCGCGTCCGGCCAGGATGATCTCGAACCCCCGGAACATCTTGCCCGCGCTCCGGGCACCGATGACCTGCTGCTGGCCATCGACCATGTCAACGGTCACCTCGACTTCGAGGTGCCCCTCGATGCGGGTTACGGGGTCGATTGTGATTGTCGTCGCCATTGAATCCTCCAGGAGGCTATCGGCGTTTGTCTCTGGCTAGCGCCCCCGGCCTGGCGGGGTCGCTTACTGGCCGGCCTAGTCTTCCGGCGTGGGCGAAAATACGTAGAAGGGCGACATCCCGTCAGGGAAGGTCGGCTCGACACAACCCAGGCACGGGCTTCGCGCCCCAATGCACCAGTTCACGCCGAATTCGCCCGCTCCAGGACTGTTCCACTTCCGAATGTAGCAGTCGGAATAGGTCTTCTTGCCTTTGCAGCCCAGGTACTCCATGCAGCCTTCATCGCTGAGCTTGTCCGCAAACGTTATCTCGCCGCAGAGTTCGTGACGCTTGTAGCAATTCTGGTGGATTCGCTTGCCGAAGAATTCCAGCGGCCGGCGATGAGCGTCGAGCGGCGGCAAGTGCCCGTTGGTCAGCAGGTACACCACCGTACCGACCAGCCAGTCCGGGTGAGACGGGCAACCGGGCAGGTTAATAAGCCGCGAATCACCGGAGAGTATTTCCCCAACGCCCTTGGCTTCCGTCGGGTTCGGGGCGCCGCTGCTTACTCCGCCGTAGGAAGCGCAGGCCCCCAGAGCGATGATGAACCCGGCATTGATACTGAGGTTCAACACCGCGTCAACCATGGTCACGCCCGGCCACAGCCGGCAGTACGCGCCGCCGGCGCCGGTGGGGATCGCACCTTCAATAATCAGCACGTACCCCGGATTGAGGGCGGCGCCTTCAATCGCCGAGACCGCCAGGTCGCCCGGGGCGGCCTGCAAGTTGTTCTGGAACTCCACGTCCAGCGTGTTAAGCAGCAGGTCGTCCACCGTGGTGTAGTGGACGCTGTTGAGAAACGATACTGCACAGCCGTCGCAGCCTGCTCCTTGCAGCCATATGACCCGCGGGTCGCCTTCGCCCCGCATTGCCCCCTGCAGACTGGCCAGCGCGGCGGGGGTGAGCTTGCCGGCGGCCACCATCGCTGCCGCTGCCTTCAGGAAATCACGGCGACTCAGTCTCATGGGCCCACCTCCACGGTATGCACTTTGACCTGCCATGCACGCACGTCATCCGTGCGGGGCTGCAGTCGACTCTCGCCACGCTGACACGCCCAGGGCGTGATGCCCAGGAAGGTCTCAACTTCGGCGAGAAGTACACAGGTGTATTCAGGATTGTGCGAACCGTACGACCGGTCCGCCATGACGAATTCGTAGTTGAACTTGGCGATCTCGTACTGAGCCAACTCCTCCGGCCCCAGTACGGCCGGATCGAGGTACAGGGGGTCGTCGGGGTCGAAGTACGGTGCGATGTCCGCCAGGCGCACCTCGATTTCTTCGCGGGCCATCGCCACCAGGGCCGTATCCGTCTCCTCCGAGTGGCACGGCTCGCAGGCCCGCATATTGGCCCCAAAAGTGTGGCCGCTGTTAACCGGCTGATCCGGACCCCCGTAGGGCTCTTCGAGAACATGGCAGGCGACGCATTCCTTGGGAATACCCCACCAGTGTTC
>JANQGB010000945.1 GCA_028277545.1 Phycisphaerae bacterium
GACGGCGCTATGACCAGCGTGCGAAGTCGCTGGTGCGTTTCGTCGTCGAAGGAGGTCAGCTCGCAGAGATCACCTACCAGTATCTCGTCGGCCACGACAACGGCGCTGGGCCACATCCGCACGGTCTGCACGCTGCCGGCCAGGCAGACACCCGACGGTGTCACCAGCCCGGCCAGCGCAGCCGCCAGAAGCAACCGCCAGTTCGTCATCCTGTTGTCGCAATCCTTGCCGATCATCATCGCATCCTGCATACTGTCAGCTTGCGTCACTAGAACCGCCTGAGATTGCTCACCACTTGTAGCGCCTGGTCGGCACTCTGGATCGTCTGGCTGTTCAGCTCGAAGGCCCGCTGCGTCTGGATCAGTTCGACCAGTTCACGAACCGGATCCACGTTGCTGTTTTCCAGTACCTGTTGCTGTATCGAGCCCAGGCCGTCTTCCTGCGGCGCCCCGGTCAGCGGTGGTCCGGAAGCTTCGTTCTCGACGTAGAGATTGCCGCCGATCTGACTCAGCCCCTCCGGATTGATGAAGCGGGCCAACTCGATCTGGCCTACCTCGGTCAGCGTGGCGGAGCCGGGCTGCTTCACCTGGACACGCCCGTCTCTCCCGATCACCAACCGGTCCAGATCCGCGTCATCCGGAATCGAGATAGGCGGCTCGAGCAGCGGCCCCTCGCTGGTGCCCAGCACCACGTTGCCCTCGGCGTTGATAGTGAAGTTGCCCGCCCGCGTGTACGCGGTCGTCTGCTGACCGTTATGGATGGTCTGCACCTGGAAGAAGCCCGTGCCATCGATGGCCATATCCAGCGTGTTGCCGGTCTGGTCGCGCGGGCCCGGGCGGAAGTCCAACTGCGTGCCGGAAACGAAGACTCCCAGTCCGACCTGAATCCCGTGTGGCACCGGCTCGTCGTTGGAATTGGGCGTGCCCGGCTCACGCCGGACGTCGTAGAGCATGTCCTCGAAGTTGACCCGCGAACGCTTGAAGCCGGTCGTGTTCACGTTGGCCAGGTTGTTGGCAACTACGTCCAGCTTGGTGTCCTGGGCCCTCATGCCCGAGGCGGCGGAATGTAACGCGATAATCGCCATTCAGGTCGACTCCTATCCGATTCGACCGACCCGCGAGATCGCCTGGCCGATGGTCGTGTCTTGCAGTGAGAACATGTTGGCGTTGAGCTGGAACGCCCGGGTGGTCTCGATCAGGCTGGTCAGCCCATCAACCGGGTTGACCGTGCTGCCCTCCACGTTGCCCGGCAGCAGCGTGCTGCTTTCGGCGGGGCGTGCCGGATCGGACGTGGCCTTGAAGAGACTGCCCCCCACTTTGCGAAGCGAGTTGCGGTCTGCAAACTCGAAGACCCCGATCTTGCCCACTAAGGCCCCGCCCTGGCGGATGGTGCCGTCCGCGGCAATCTCCGGCCTGCCGGCACTCTGGGGCAACAGCGTGATGGGGGCGCCACCCTCGCCCAACACCCGAGCCCGCCCATCGTTGGCCACCATCACCAACTCGTTAGCGGGGTTGGTGGTGAAGCGCCCGTCACGCGTGTACTTGGTTTCGGTACCATCGTTTACAGCGAAGAAGCCATCGCCCTGGATGGCCACGTCCAGGGGGTTTTCGGTCGGAGTGATGGGCCCACCGGCAAAGCTGTGATACGTCGGAGCGACGAACGTGCCGCCGGACAGGCGGTCCAGCAACAGGTTGAGAAACTTGCCGCCGCCCGCGCCGTTGCTACTCTCCACAGCACGTTCACGAAGGATGGTCAAGTCCTTCTTGAACCCGGGCGTGTTCACGTTGGCCATGTTGTTCGCCAGGACTTCCTGACGATACTGGTTCGTCTGCATCCCGGCCGCGGATAGCCAAGCGCCGTAAGTCATGACTGGCCGCCCTCAGAAATCGCCGCGTCCTGGCCATCGAACCGACCGCCCTTTAGAGCGGCCACCTCTACCAGGTGGATCGCCATTGCCCGCCGGGCAGCCCGCAGAACCGCGGCCCCCAGGTCGGACCAGTCCTTGGCCGGCTGCTCCGTTTGGCGATCAATCGCGGTCTTCATACGCACGTCCACATCACACCTCGCACACAGGTCTCGAAGGACACCTGTCCGTTCGGTGGCTCCAAATGACAGCCGATGTGCCAGTTACCGCTCGCGACGGCCGTAGGGCCGGCACTTGGCGGCCTCAGATACGCCGTAACCAACTGTCAATGAATGATTTACGAGAAAGTGTGAATCTGGGAAGTTTTTGAGCGAGCCCGCCCGGCACCCTCGTCCGCGACGCGCAAGAGCTGCGCGCGGTCGGCAACTACTGCCGGTCTTCGAACCCCCTCACGAGATCGCGGAACGCCTGTCCGCGCTGCTCGTAGTTGACGAAGGCGTCGTAACTCGGGGCACCTGGTGACAGCACTACGACATCCCCTGGCCGGCAGCACGCGCGGGCTCGCTCGACCCCCTGAGCCTGGGTGGTCGC
>JANQGB010000983.1 GCA_028277545.1 Phycisphaerae bacterium
GCGAGGAGCCGCGAATTCTCGTGGATGCCGCGCACAACGCCGCCAGCATCGAAGCCCTGATGCGGGCCATCGGACAGCACATCGGCTACGACTCGATGGTGGTGATCTTCGGCTGCAACAAGGACAAGGACGTGGCCGGCATGCTCCGCCACATTCAACTAGGCGCCGACAAGGCCATCTTTACCACCGCCGGTACTCCCCGCTCGGTCGATCCGGCCGATCTGGCAGCCGCCTACACAGAGCGAACAGGCAAAATGGCGCAGGTAGCACAGGATCTCGTCGCCGCCATCCAGATCGCATCCAGTGCCGTGACCAGGGAGGATCTGGTCTGTGTCACGGGCTCGTTCTACCTGGTCGGCCAGGCCAAGCAGCGTTTCCAGAAGAACTGACCGGCGCTGCCGCCCCCACCCACCGCAGATGATCGATCGAGAAGGCCCGCTGGCTCAGGGTGTGGGTCCGGCCCGCGCTACCCGACGAAGTCGATCTGATCGACCGCGGGGACCATCCCTATCTCACAACCTCGGCGCAGAAGCTCGCGAACGGCTTGCCTGCCCCGATCGCCATAGTCGATGGTCCACTGGTTGACGTACATGCCGATGAACTCATCGGCCAGGTCGCGTCCCATGTCGCGGGCGTATTGAAGGGCGTGCTCCACCGCCTCAGGGCGATGGGCGAGACTGTACTCGATGCTGTTCTTGAGGATGGCCGTTACCTCGGTCATGGTTTCGGGGCCGAGGTCGCGCCGGATACAGTTACCACCCAGCGGCAGGGGCAGGTCCGTCTGCTCGTTCCACCACTGCCCCAGGTCCACGACCTTGTGCAGTCGTTGGTTGTGGTAGGTCAGTTGCCCTTCGTGAATGATCAGGCCGGCGTCCGCTCGGCCTTCGGCCACCTCGTCCAGAACACGATCAAACATCACCACGCGGTGGTTGAACTCGCCCCGCCCCAGGAGCAGGTTGAGCACCAGGAAGGCACTGGTCATTTCCCCGGGGACGGCGATGGTCCTGCCGGCCAGATCGTTGACGGTGGCAGGTTCACGGGTGACCACCAGGGGGCCGTAGGCATCGCCCATGCTCGAGCCGCAGCTGGTGAGCGCGTAGTTGTCGGCCACATGTGGGTAGGCGTGGATGCTGATGGCAGTGATGTGCAGCTCTCCACGCAGAGCGCGCTCGTTCAGGGTCTGAATATCCTGCAGGACGTGCTCGAATGTCCAGTTGCCGGATGGCACACGGCCGGTGGCCAACCCGTAGAACATGAAAGCGTCGTCCGGGTCAGGGCTGTGTCCCAGCAGCAGTGTTCGGTCGTTCATTGGCTAATCCACCCTCTTGTGGTCGGTTCGGGGGGCAGATGATATACTCGATCCTCCTTGGTAGTAAGAGGAGAATGGCGGAATGGCTTGGCTATGCGCATCGTAGTCAGTGGGGACGGGAGCGTCCTTCGCGACGTTACCTTTGATTCCGGGACGATCACCATCGGGTCCGACTCCGGCTCGCAGGTTCACCTGCCAGACCTGCAGGTAGACCTGGAACACGCCCGGCTGCTGATCGTGCCGGGCGGCCATTGGTCGCTCGAGGCGGCGCACCCGGATGCCGTCACCGTGGTCAACGGCCGCAGGCTGGACAAGCGATGCCCCATCTACAATGGCGACGAAATCCAGATCGGCGGCTTCCTGCTCAAGGTGGCGGTTGACGGCAAGTTCGACCTCGGAGCCACGGGCAGAACGTCGCTGGACGATCTGGCCCGAATCAAGGAGTTCCCGCTACCTCGGCACGGGGAGGCGAAACAGTACGACGAGCCGATCGCCATGCAGGCACGCGTTCACCGGGCGATCGCGGCTCTGTCGCAGGACCTGGCGGCCTGTGGCGACGCCGAGGTCCTGATTGGGCGCGTGCTGGACTACCTGATCGAGACCTTCGACGCCCGCATGGCCTGGTTCGGCTTCCGGCGTCAGCCGCGCGGCGACCTGGAGTTCATGGAGGGGCGCAACTCAGACGGCACCCCGGGGCAGGATCCCCCGCTGCTGCCGACCCTGGAGTATCGCAGCCTGGATCGGGGCCAGTCGTTGCGGCTGCGCCGCCTGGAGGATGGGGCTTCAGCCATCAGTACTCCGCTGCAGGGTCGCCGCGGGCGGTTCGGCCTGCTCTATGCAGAGTCGAGAAAGACGGCGGATCGCTTTCGCGGCCACCAGCTCGACCGGCTCTTCCTGATCGGCACGCACGTCGCAGCCAGGCTGGAGAGCCTGTTGCTGGGCGTGTCTCAGCCGCCGCGACCAGCCGCGGCAGACGAGCTGGCCTTCCTGCGCGACGTTCAGCGGCGGCTCGATCCCAAGAGTGTCCCTCCGTGGGCCGGCTTCCAGGTGGGGATCTACTCCCGTCCCGGCGCCGATCGGGGCGGTGATGTCTACGACCTCATGACCATGCCCAACGAGATGGCCAGCGTCTTCATCGGCCACGTGTCCGGCGATGCCACCCGCACCGCGATGGCCATCGCGGAGGTTCACGCGGCCTTCCGAATCGCCGGGCTCCATGGCGATCCCCCCCACACCCTGATGCGCGAGCTGAACTGGTTACTGCACAGCGCCCGCGGCGAGTGCGGTCTGGCCGCCGCGTCGGCGGTGATGAACCCCAAGTCGGGAGCGATGGAGTTTTCCGCTGCCGGTCAGCTGGGAGCGGTGCTCATCGACGCCAAGGGTACGCCGCGGACGCTCATCGAGTCGCCCTGTCCCCGGTTGGGCACCGCCAAATCGATGGAGACCCCCCGCCAGAACCTCCGCCTCAGCTCGGGCGAGATGCTCGTGCTGTTCACGCCGGGCTGCTCCACAGTCATGGACGAGCAGGGGGCCTCGTTAACCGAGCAGCGCCTGGTGAACGCGATCTGCGACGGCTTCGGGCTGGGGCCGGCCGACCTTCTGCAGGAGCTCCAGGGCGAGCTGGCCGGTTTCTTCAAGAAAGGGCGGCAGCCTGACGATATCACTGTAATGCTGATACAGCGCGCGTGACACAAATCGGTGGAGAAGCGCGCTGTCGGAAGTTGCGCAGCGGTTGCGCCGGGGGGTAGGTCTCACCTTGTCATGCCACTTGCAGACTGGTAGCATGAGGTTGATGCGAATCGGGGGGCAGCGTTCGGACCGGAGTCTTTCGTTGGCGATCAGGCGTCAGAAGCTTGGACTGATGGCGAGCCTGTTGGGTGTAACCCTGCTGGCGGGCTGTAACAGCGCCGGTATGGGGGTAGCCAGCTCCGATTCCGCTGCCCGTGCGCCGAGTGCGGTGGCCGGCTGGAGCGGATCGTCGGCGGCCAGGTGTATCGAGACGGCCGACGAGGATCAGCTTGCCAGTCAGATTCTCACGCTGATCAACCTGGAGCGAGCCCAGCTCGCCGTGGCGCCGGTCACGTTGAACCCCGCGCTGACCAAGGCCGCCGAAGACTACGCCTGCACCATGGCGGCTGAAGATTTCTTCGCCCACTATCACCCGGAGACCGGTGAGGGGCCGGCGGATCGGGCCACAGGCGCGGGGTACGTCTTCTACGGCGTTGGCGAGAACCTGGCCAGCGGCCAGACGACCGCCGCCGAAGCGGTCGAAGGCTGGATGGACAGCCCCGGACACCGCGAGAATCTGCTGTCTCCCAATTGGAAAGAGACCGGCATCGGCGTGCGGCATAGCCCGTCTTACCGCACCTACTGGGTGCAGTTGTTCGGACAGCCGCGGACCTACGGCCCGGTTGCCCGCGCCAGCGCCACCGACCTGGCTGAGCCGGAGTCCTGGGACGAGCCCTTGGGGGTGTCGGAATGGGAGCAGGGGTTGTCCGAGACGCCGACTGCTGACGAGTGGTCGGACGACGACACGCTCGACGAAGCGGAGACCGACCTCAACGCCCTGGGCTACACGGAGCCGGGGGACGAGGTTGCCGACGCGGGCCTGCCTGAAGATGCCGGTCTCGAAGACGCAGGCTTGGAGTTTGACGACCCGATTCTGGCCGAGTCCGACGAGGAAGAGACTTACGCCGGCTAGGCTTTCGGTACCGCTCACGCCCAGTGTAGTTCCTCCGAGATTCCGGCGTTTTCCGCCGACGCGTGTAGCCTGCGTCGCAGACGTTCGGACGTCCGCGCGAACTGAAGTTCGCGGCTCGATACTGTCCGGTGGGCGTCCGCGCGAACTGACGTTCGCGGCTCGTTACTCTCCAGTAGTCCTCAAGCACGAGACTCGTGCTGCACACGGATCGCCGAGCCGTCTTCGTTGCCTTGCCGACACAGGTCTTGCTGATAGAATCCCTGCATGAGCCGAAGTACACCCCCAGCGGGCCGATTGTTCCGTGACCGCCCTCATGACGGTGTTCGCGTCGTAGTCACCGGACAGGTTGGCGTCGAGAAAAAGCCGTTCCTGGAGCGGGTGGCCGCCATCGCCCGCGAGAGGGGCCGCCAGGTGTCGGTCTGCCACGTGGGCGACATGATGTACGCCGAGGCTCCGGACGTGGTGCCGGGGCGGATTCTGGACTTGCCGCGCCAGCGCCTGGACTCACTGCGGCGTAGTGCCTTCAAGGATATCCTCAACACGGCGGAGCAATCCGAGAACCTGATCGTCAACACCCACGCGACGTTCCGTTGGAAACACGGGCTGTTTCTGGCCTACGATTACGATCAGATGGTCAAGCTCGACGCCGATCTCTACATCATCCTGGTGGATAACGTGGACTCGGTGCATGAGCGGCTGGACCTGGAGCACGATATCAGCCACACACTGAAGGACATTCTCGTCTGGCGTGAGGAGGAGATTGTCGTAACCGAGAGCATGGCGGCGGCCATCCGCGGCTACGGCTGCTGCTACATCTTCGCCCGGGGTGTCGAGCGCGACATGGGCGAGATGCTCTACCGACTGATGTTCGAGCCCCAGCGCAAGCGGGTCTATCCGTCGTTCCCCATGACGCACGTGATGGACATGCCGGAGGTGCTGGCCGACATTGACGCGTTCCGCGATGCCCTGAACGAGCACTTCATCTGCTTCGACCCCGGCGATCTGGATGAGAAGCGGTTGCTGTTTGACGCCGGCGCCGCCACTCAGCGCGGCGAGAACACGCTGACCGTCACCGTCAACGGCCGTGACATGGTTATCCCAGTCAACGACATTACGCAGGTTGCCGGCGACATCGACGGACAGATCTACGCCCGCGATTTCAAGCTCATCGACCAGTCGGACATGATCGTGAGCTACGTGCCCGAACTGCCGGACGGCAAACCCGGGCTGTCCTCCGGCGTGGAGCGCGAGTTGCAGCACGCTTTCGAATGCACCAAGGAAGTGTACGTTGTCTGGAAGCCGGCCTGCGAGCCCTCGCCGTTCATCACCGAGACTGCCACGCGCGTTTTCCCGAGCGTCGATGCCACGCTGGAGTTCTTCCAGGGCCAGGGTTACATCGGCGACTACCAGTTGAGCCTGCCCAAGATCGCCAAGCCCCGCGAGCGCGGCCGCCACGGGTAAAGCCCTCCGATGGCCCGCAAAGTCATGCACCAATTCAAATCCGGCTACACGCCGGACACCGGCGAGATCGACTTACGCCGCCTGCGCGAGGCCACTTT
>JANQGB010001121.1 GCA_028277545.1 Phycisphaerae bacterium
GACCGGCACCAGCCGGTAGGAAACGCCGTCCGGTACCAACATGGTCAGGTTCGCGGCGTTCTTGTCGCCCTGGCCGGAATCACCGGACCAGGTGAACGCCAGTCGGTCGCCGGCGCCCCACGACACGCGCTGCTTGCCGCTGGCTGGCGCCAGACGCTGCGTGCCGGCTGCCTGCCGATTGACGCGGAGGCAGGCACCGGTGGGGGCACCCTGCGTATCGCAGAATCGGGCGAAGACGTCGCTCCGGCGGCCACCGGCGTCCAGGGCGTTGAAGCTGACCACGATACGGCCGTCAGACGCCATGGCGACCGCTGCCCCGCTGACATGGCGGTGCTGCGGGTCGCTGACGCGGCTGGCCGCGGTCAGCGGCTGGCCGGTGATGTCGAAGCGGCGCATCCAGACGGAGTAGTCCTCACCGGTGGGCGTGAGCCAGGCAACGGCGAACGATCCGTCCGCCGCCGCGGCGATCGATGGCTCGATTCCGCCCGACCCACGCGGAGTCAGGTCCAGTTGCGGCGTGACCGGCTTGCCCTCCGGGCTCAGGACCCTGCCGCGAATGCCGAGCGGGCGACTGTCGGCGTCGGTGAGCGCCCAGACCACGATGACCCGATCGTTCCCGTCTGCCGCAACTGATGGCAGGCGTTCCGCCCCTGCCGGCGCCTGCCCGGAGAGCGTGAACTCGTCGCCCAGTGGCTTGCCGTTACGGTCAAACTGGCGGGCGACCACGCGCGTCGAGCGAACGCTGTCTCCTGGCGTGGTCCACACGAATGTCGCCCGGCCCGTCGAGTCGGCCACGACCACTACACCGGTCTGCTGTCCCTTCGTTCGCTGGTTGACCAGAATCTCGTTCGTGCTGCCGGTGAAGTCGGCATCAAACCTTCGGGCCACTATGGCGTCCATGGAGGCATCCTGGCCAAACGACTGCCAGGCCACCCAGGTGCCACCGCAGCCGTCGACTGCCACGGAGGGGTACATCTGCATGTTTCTGGTGTAGGCGTTGACATGGGTCTCGCCGCCAATCGCCCGGCCGGTCGCGTCGAAACGCTGGAGATAGATGCCGTAGGTGCCGTGCTCCTGCCGGCGGCTGTCCCAGGCGACGACCGCGCTGCCGTCGGGATAGAGGTCCAGCGCGGTATGATCCTGGCTGCTGAAGGTGAACGTGTTGACCCGGGCCTCCTGCCGTTGCCAGGCGCTGCCGAACAGGGAGACGCCGGAGGGCTGGGCGGAAACAGGTGCCGCATGAGCACCGCCGGCCCAGCTAATAGCCGCCGCCGCTGCCACCAAGGCCAGGGCCCGGCCATCCAGGGGACACGTTCTTCCAGGACCGTGATGAGAAAGGCGCATCTGATTTCCTCCGGAAACGACTGACTCCGGAACTCTCCGCCGCCGAGCAGCAGACCTGGCCGCCCCGCGTGGTGTTTGATTCCCCGGCGGCCTTGTCGGACTGTCAGGCGGCGACGGCGCCGAGCCATGGGCGGCGCCTACCCCGCCGTATTGTAGCAGAACACAAGGGGGCACTGCGAGACCGCCGCGACTCCCCGGAGAGCGGTCTGGTCCGGAAAACGGCCTTCCGGCCTCCCGGCACCGTGGTTTGACCAGTGGCCGCAGGCGCAGTCTAATCCGTTATCGGCGATTACGCCGTCTCCGGGAGTGTCCGGACGCCTGGTGGGTCCCGCGGCCTTCAAAGCCGTTGACGGGTCGCTCGCGCGGCTCGTGGTGGGTTCGATTCCCATCCACTCCCGTCGAGGCGAAGCCGAGACAGAGTCCGCCAAAGGCGGACGGTCTACTATCTACTCTCTACTGCTCAGAGAAAAGCAACCAACGGCCCGCCCGGCCGGACGCACGCTCGAGCGCCAACCTGCCCCCAGAATAGAGGCCCTTAGCATGAGTATGATACTCGGTCTGACCACTGTCTCCGGTGAAACGATCGAACAGCTATTGGCCTGCCCGCTCTGTTGCCCGAGGACTACAGGCATGGTCCCGGCGAAGGGATGGCGACTGATCTCGACAAGGCGTGACACGGGATCCATCTCCTGCCCACCGGCAGCGCCTGGGACGGCGAATCGCCCTGGTGCCACCTGCCTCAAGGCGGGGAATACGTCGGCGAGGTCGCCGTGTGCTACGGCCGACTTGATGGGCCTCAGGCCCCACCTGCGGGCGAGCTTCCCGAGGTTCAAGCACGCGGCCAACATAGCCTGACCATAGCGGCGCATGTCGCATCTGACGGGAAGCCGTAGAACGCGCGACGGTTGTCCGTGACCACATCAACGGGGTCAGATGATTGTCCAAGCAGAAGGCGGCGCGCAGTGACGGTCGTGACCTAGGACCGATACTGTGCACTCGTCGTCAAGATCAGCAAGTATATTGGCAACAACAATGGTCTGTCCACGGCAATCTTACGGTTCCGACGGCGGGATGCTCCACGCGACACTCGCTTCTGATGAGTGCCGAGACAGTACCGCTGTCAGTTAGCGTCGGCGGTGATCGATAGAAGCGCTCCTTGAAAACATACGGTCGTCAAGTTTGCGGAAGCTTGCGTGCTGGCTCTGGTCAGGGCTTGCTGAGAATTGTCCGGGACGAAGTCACAAAGTACCGCCCTGCGACGACCATCATGCCGCTCAGGCTGGTAGTGGATGAAGCACTCAAGCCGATTTGACGGGAACGTCAAAATGCAAATCATGTTGAGTGTGACTACTGTGTACTTCGGCGGGCCCACGGAGCGCCCGCCCAGTCGAGCGCCCCGGGCGAGCTTTCGCGATGCACGTTCATTGGTTGATAGAGAACAACATCTTCGACTATGCGGCGAGTCTCGTTGACGAAGTGAATCGCCAGCAGTTCCAGGCAAGACTCGTCGACTACGCGGAAGGTGTCAACGAGCAGGAGATTCTCGCATCCTTTCCTGACGACGCATGCGTGATTGCCCACGGCTCCCTCCAATTCAGCAGGCTCATCCACGATCAAGCCAAGTGGACGCCTGGCGCCTGGTGCAATCTCGACGGCATCCGATACAGCGTCTATAGCCAGCCCTGGTCTGAGTTCCTGCTGAACAGGGACGTGTCGGTTGTCACGTATTCGGCATTCATGGAGCAGTTTCGGCGAGAAATCTCCGAGTCGCGGGCGGAGGCGAGATTCGTGAGGCCAGACTCGGGGGCAAAGGAATTCCCCGGCATGATCGTGACGGCGATGGATTTCGAAGAAAAGCTCGGTTGGTATGAGGATGATGTCCCGGCAGACCTGCCCATGATCGTCGCACAGCCCAAGGCGATCGCTCGGGAATGGCGATTCATGATCGCAGGCGCCGAAGTGATCACCGGCTGCGAGTATTCCATTGTCAAGGGGCGGAGGCGGCCGGGAGGGAGTTACGTGCCAGAAGCGGCCCAGTTTGCCGCGGAGATTGCGTCAGGTGATTTTCGCCCCGACGCTCTCTATGTTCTCGACGTTTGTGAAACTGCATCGTCTCCGGGAGAGTTCTTCGTAATCGAGCCAAACAGCTTCAGCGGCTCAGACTGGTACTCCTGTGATCTTGCCAGCATCGTAAGGGAAACGAGCAGAATTGCGTGGTCGGAGTGGCAGCAACGGTGACCACCTATCGGGAGGCGTGCCAGTCGTGAAGGCGGAACGAGCGGAATCGGCGTTTCGGGGTCGTCTAATGACGGCGGGCCTTCATCTCGATGGGATGATAACCACGCAGGGCGTGAACGCCATGCTCGCCTTCTACGAGGACGAGCGGGCCGACGACTGCGATATCGACGCCGACGGAGACATGCTACTATTTGAGTGGGGATCCTACGATTCGGGTAACGGTGAATCCTTCAACCTGTGCATCACACGCCAGTTGATCTTCGGCGGGTACGAAGACGAGAACATCTGGCAACTCCGCCTGATCTTCAATTTCCCACCCACAGGCGAATTTCGCGACCTGGATGCCGGGGACCGGTGGTGCGCGTCACCCGACGAATTGCCCGAATTCCGAGAGTTTATTAACGGATCCGATGCTTTCAAGGCAGTCACACACAAGTTGTGCGAGACAGTTGAACTCAACTACGCCTGTGCTGGGTGACTCTGGCAGGTGATACAAGAGATGGTATTTGAGACCATCACCTGTCGTGCCGACGCAGCAATATCACATTCTTGCTGGTCACGTTGCCAAGGGCGTGGATGACAATTACATCCGTAGGAACCCACGGATTGTCGAGTTGGCTTGTCGAGCGATTGAGCGACACTATTTCGTCAGATAAGCACCAATGAGGAGTGAATGATGGAATGCACCATGACTCTCAATACTCGTTTCGGCGGAGGCGGATCGAATCCGTCCTGGTCGGACCTCCAAGGTGCACTGAAAGAGGTGTTTGTGGAAGAGAACCCTCACTGCTCTGAGGCAGAATACCGAGAGCACCCCAATGCTTGGCTCGATTACGGATTTCAGAATGGTGACAAGTGGACCGTGTATACACTTGATGTTTATCGCACAGGTGAAGTGCGGTTTACAAAATGGGACGATCAGGACGATGATGCCCCTGAGTTTGAGATGAAGATGGAAGCAGTTGGCTTGGAGCAGGCTTCTGCTCTCTGGAGGTTGATGGCGGATGGCAAACTCGACAGTTTGCTTGAGGAGAACTGGCGACCCTGATCGACCGGGCACACCACTTCGACTTAGGCGTTCATCGACGAAATCGATCTCTGCGGACAAGCGGCAAGGGAATGAACCCAACGGAGAAAAAGGGAGGTTACGAATCTGACCCACCCGTGCCGTGGGGTGCGGAGGGCAAAAAGTTTTTCTTTTTGGCAAGGATAACGTGACCGTCCATCGACAGGCATACGGTTTAGGTGGATTTCTGGTCCCAAATGTGTGCTGAGACGCAAGTTCTGTGCATCGGAAAAAACCTGTGTCCGATTCTCATGGCATGGTCAACAAGATGGCAGAGGCAGATGTGTGTGCTAGGAGCATACAGTGGTCGTGTCAGGACAAAGAGGAGGTGCTCCCATGACTGAAACTGAAACTCAACAGCTACTCGATAAGCTGTGCGTTGAGCTTGGGTTCTGCCTTCCACCTCTGGAGCAGCAGCGATTGGTGGACAATCCTCCGAGCGAAGTATTGGCGTATACTGATGCTGTCTTTCGAGCTGAGGGTCTCGCCCCTGAGACGGCTGCTCGACATTTGTACAGGCAGGTGCCTAACATGGTCGGAGTCGGCTGATGCAGAAGGGGTGGAAGTATCGCAGCGATTGGCATTGCTGGTGGAAGAAGCATGACCACAACGGCATGCGGTGGCGTCCCTGGCGTAAGTGGATCGACGTGGAGGTGTCCTTGCCTCGCATCCTCAACCCCGACAGCAGCAGCATGACCTACGACCCCTGGACTGCTCGGACGGCCATCATGGACCAACTCGATGCGGCCATCGAGTTGGACCTGCCCAACTCCGTCTTTCAATCCCCGGATTGGAACGACTGGTGCGTGAGCCGTGCTGACATCACGGCGGACTTCACGTTCAAACAGGAGGCTGAGGTAGACCACATCATCAAGACGTTGCCGACAGCAAGAATGACCCATCGCCGTGAGCCGTGGATGCAACCCGGGGAGGACCCTACGAGCTTCAAGTGGGCGTCGAAGGCGAACAAGGTGGCGTGCTCGACTAATGACAAGTTCAAGGAGAGCGGGCGAGACGTGGACAGGGGCAAGTTGCGGATGACGGTCATCTACAACGAGCGAAGGAACAAGCCGCACCTGCGTAAGCACCACATGCAGAGAGTGAGGGGACTGTTCAATGGGGACGAGGGCAAGTTCCTGGAGGTTCTGGTGGGCGAGGTCAAGCGGATACGTCCCAAACACAAGGTCAGGAAGCTACGGTTCCTGGAGGAGCAGGCGGCCAAGGCGTATCACCATGGAGCGTGCTAATAAAATATTTTCTAATAACAGGTGCAGGCTGTTTAGTGTGGGCGGCGGCTGGCTGAGGGATCACAGGGTGTCACATGAAAAGTGAGAGAGAAATCAAGGCTGGCGGGCTGATGTTCTTTGGCGTTCCTGCTGACCCAATGCCGGAGATTATGGCGGACGCAATCGGCCAAGTTGTGGCCCAGGTGCCTGGTATTGTTGAGGCATATTTACCCCAGTGCTTTATCGAGGGTGACGATGAAGCACGCCAAGTCCTGGTTCTTGGCGTTGAATCGAAGAATCGTATTCCGGCGATCATGGAAGACCTGATGAGCAAGATGGAGTTGGCCATGCCTTCTCATGAGTTCATCGACATGCTTCCATTCTCGTCCGCAGAAATGCCGTCCGAATCGAGGGTGGCCGAATGCCGCATTTGGGGAGGGCAACCCACAACGAAGAAACCATGGTGGAAGATATGGTGACAGGCACCGGAGCTGGCAGCAGGTGATACAGTTGGTGATATTTATTCCCATATTTTCCGCATTTTTTGGTCAATTACGGTGGTGAGGTTGGGTTCGATTCCCATCCACTCCCGTCGAGGCGAAGCCGAGACAGAGCCCGCCAAAGGCGGACGGTCTACTATCTACTCTCTGCTGCTTAGAGAAAAGCCACCAAGCAACCAACCGCCCGCCCGGCTGGTCGCACGCTCGAGCGCGAACCTGCCCCCAAACTAGAGGCCGTCACCATGGGTATGACACTAGGTCTTACCACCGTCTCCGATGCAACGATCGACCAGCTATCAGCCTGCCCGCCCCGTTGACCGAGGACTTCCGGCATGGCCCCGGCGAAGGGATGGCGACTGATCTCGACAAGGCGTGGCACGGTATTCAATCCAACGCGGCTTCATTACAAGCACCGAGCAAGGGAGAAATACTCAACCATCCTTGAATAGTCTATCGAACAAATCCTCGCCCCGGACCCACGCAGCGATCCAGTCCAAAGTTGAATCAGCGAACGGAATGAACGAGTCGTCCCAGGATTCACCGTCCTCGTGGGGATTTGGCTCGAACCAGGTGACGGGACCGTCCGGCTTCACGCAGTCCACGCATAAATACATGGCGCAGCCGAGGTGACCCACCGGCAACAGAGCCTTCGGCCAGCGCCAATGTGGATCGCTCGGATCGAGTTCTCGATATCCGACGTATTGAGCCACGGCATCGCACTTCTCCTCGTTGAGCATGCCTCCCTTCAGTCCAAGGAGTCCGTATGATGGTCCGAATCCCCCGTTCGCAACTTCGGTGTAGATTCGCCGAAGAAAAACTGGAAGCCGAAAGTCCAACTCCGATTCGGCTGCGCCCATCTGTTCCTCGGTCAGCGGAGCACTGCCACCCTTGAAGTGATCATCGTCTGCCTTCAGTTCGCCGCGCAATGCGCGCTCCCTCAATTCAGCAATCACTTCGTCCATCTTGACTACCTTAGCTATCAATCGCCCCCGTGGGGCGACAATTCCGGTGGCTTTCGTCGGGGCGACGGGTATGACCCATTGGCTGGTCATGCCGCCTTTCGATCAGGCATCCACAACCGCCGTGGGCCGGTTTGTGAGTAAGTTATGGACAGGGCGGCTTCGTAATCCCATGATAAGAAGTCGTTTACGGAGCGGCAAATGGGTTCGATTCCCATCCACTTACGGCGAGGCGAAGCCGAGACAGAGTCCGCCAAAGGCGGACGGTCTACTATCGACTCTCTACTGCTCAAAGAATGACAACCGGCCAACCAGAGTCGCCCGGCCGGTTGAACGCTCGGACGCGACCACGACGCCCAACTGGAGGCCCTCACCGTGAGTATGATACTCGGTCTGACCACCGCCACTGATGAAACGCTCACACAGCTCATGGCCTGCCCGCAGTGGGT
>JANQGB010001151.1 GCA_028277545.1 Phycisphaerae bacterium
ACCGGCCAGGCGTCGCCGCGATTACCGGTGGTGAGCGTGTCGACGATGTAGAAGTCTATCGTGTTGGCGTCGCCATCGGTGTAGTTGGCCGCCAGGGCCGGCTCTTCGTTGACAAACCCTATGCCGTCGGTGAAATCCATGGCCGGCACGGAGACGGCAATGCCAGGGACTGTCTCTGCCAGTGCGGTGTAGGCGACGTTCATACCCTTCTTGGACACCACATGGGCGTTGTTTGAGGCCGGAAAGCTGTTGAATCCGTCGGACGTCCCGGCGCCGATGACCGCGTTGATACCGGCGGCGATGTCATCTGCCACCTGGCTGGCCGACCGGCCGGCGGCGATGGCAATCGGGCCGACGGCCGTTCCGTCCACCGTGACGTTGACATTGCCACCCCCGGTCGAGACACCGCTTACCCGCAGAATATTGGCTACCGGGGTCCGCTCCCGCGTCGTGCTGGTGAATCGGACGCAGCATTGCGCCCAGGCCTCGTCCATCCGCCGGTCCGTGGTGGGCACGTCGCTGTCGGCGGCTACCGTTGTGCCGGGGATGTCCACCTCCACGAAGTAGTTATGGCAGGTGCGGATGGCGTGGCGGTGATTCTCGGCAAAGGGACGGCAGACGGGCAACTCGGCCTCGCAGATGGTCCGGCCACCCAGGATCAGCTCCGCCTTGACGTCGTCGCCGATCAGGACCTTCGGAGTCTGGTGTGCCAGATGGGCGTCATCAGTGTCATTGGAGACCAGGCGAACGTGCTCGTCCAGCCGGTATCTCAGGCCCGGGCCCGCAACCATGTCAAAGGTGTGCGTGTAGGTGTCCGCCCCGCCGCTGGTGACCGTCAGCTTGACCTTGGGGGTCAGGCCCGCGGGCAGCCCCTGGGCTTCGGTGCGGAAGTTGTCCGGGTCGGTAGTCGGCGGCCCGGCGAAGGTGGCATTGCTCGGCAGATTGACGTCGGTCTTCGAGTTGCTGACGTCCAGGTGAGCGTCCTGCCCCAGTTTGGGGATGACGTTGTTGGCGTCGTTGATGAACTCGAAGCGCACCACCGTCGCCTTCACCAGGTCCTTCTTAATGACGCAGGTTCCATCCGCCGAGACCATGGCCAGCTCGATGGACACGTCGCCCGGCGCGGTGCTGGGTTCGAGCCCTTCAACAAAGCAGATCGGCGGCAGCGGGAAGTCCTGCAGTTCACCGCTGGTGACCGGTCCGGTTCGGTCGCTGGCCTCCCACACCCGGACCCGCCCGGCCGGGAAGGTCAGCCGCCACTTGCGATCCGTGGTGTCACAATCGGTGGTCATGATGATAGGAGCCAGATCGTCCTCACCGGCCGTCGCGCCGGCATCGTCCTTGTCGGCCGATCCGTCCTCGTTGTCGTCATCGTTGTTGACACAGATGTACTTGCCCGGGGCGTCCTCCTCGATGGGATCATCATCCGGAATGTCAGTGGTTGTCAGTCCGTCGTTGTCGCTATCGATTCCCAGGTCCAGCTTGCAGCAGTCGCACGGCTCCTCGTTGGGACAGGGCATCATGCCGGAGTCCGGCACCCGGCAGCCCACCAGCGTGAACTCCAGGCAACACTGCCCGCACTCAGACTCGCCGCAGGTCGAACTGAAGAAGACGGCGCAGGTCTTTCCCGGGCACTTGGCCCCGTAGCACAGATCGCCCTTCTCGAAGGGGC
>JANQGB010000048.1 GCA_028277545.1 Phycisphaerae bacterium
GCGGACGCTTCCGGCACCTCGGCTCCTGATCTGCGCGGTGCCGGGCAGTTGCCGGGCCTGGAGCAGCGGCTGGGCGGCGGCGCCATCCACTTGGGGGCAACGCTGACCGATCAGGAGATTGCCGACGTGGCCGCCTGGCTGGCCACCTTGGAGTAGAGCATCATGTCGTCCGTTCACGGCGCGACCTACACCGGTGCGATTGCACTGCTGGCAGCAGCCTGTGGAGTCTCCGCTCTTTCGATGGGGCTCGGCTGCCGGGTAATAGCCGCGGGCACCTCCGGCGGCAGTTCCGCGGGCGAGGCTGGCGATGCGGCCGACCGGCAGGTGATCGGTGATCCCCCGACCGCCCGGGCAAGTGCGTCACCGACCGGATTCGTCTTTCCGGGAGACGAGGTGACCTTGACCGGCAGCGGCACGGACCCGGACCAGGGCCCCGACGATCGCGACGTGCTGGGCCGCTGGTTTCAGATATCCGGCGGCCCGGTCGACCTGGGAGACACGGATTCGGCCACGGTGACCTTCATCGTGCCGCTGGATGCCCGACCGGGAGACACGTTGGGCTTCGAGTACGACGTCACGGATGCCGACCAGAACATCGCTTTTGACCAGGTGTTTCTGTTCATCCCGCGTGACGATGCCGTGGTCTCAGCCGTGGCATCCGCGCTGCCTGACCCGGCAGAGGCGGGCGCCGAGGTGACCCTCTCCAGCGCGGGTTCGTTCACGGCTCCGGAAGAGACAGCCCTGTATGCCTGGGAACAGGTCGAGGGTCCGGACGTGGGTCTGGACGATGCTACTTCTCCTACGGCACGGTTTGTGGCCCCCCAACCCGAGGGCGACCACGTTACCCTGACGTTCAGGCTGACCATCACCAACCAGGGTGTCACCCGGAGCGCCCACGTCGAGGTGACGATCACGCCACGCGATCCCGCGCCAGCGCCGGAGGACGAGGGATCGGACGGCGACGAAGAAGTCGAGGCCGACCCAGCAGCCGGCCAGGCCGTCTACTCTGCCGCCGGCTGCGGAGCGTGTCACGGTTCGGATGCGTCCGGCGGCCTCGCCGCGGGTTTGACAGGCCCGGATCTGTTGGCGGCGCTCGACACTCTGTTTGGCGGTGGCGGCAATCACAACGGTACGACGTTGACGGACCAGGAGGTCCAGGAGGTCGCGGCGTGGCTGGCGGGACTGGATGGGTAATCCGGCCGGGACCGACAGGCGGGGCACCCTCCGTGGCGGACCCAGCGACAGGCCAGCCGGCCCCGGTGCCAACTGTGGCCGATGACGCCCTCTGGTACGAGACCGGTCATGCCGGCGTCCGTTATCGCCCCATCCCGCGCGACAAGACTCGCCCGCTATGCCACGCCCTGTCAATAGACTTGGAGGACTGGCAACAATCCGTGTTCGACCAGTCGCTGCCGGTCTCGAACCGGTTCGTGGCCTCCACCTACCGGCTGCTCGAACTGCTCGACGAGTTCGGCGTACGGGCTACGTTCTTCGTGCTGGGATTGGCGGCGGAGAAAGCACCCTCTCTGATCAGGGAGTTGCACGCCTGCGGACACGAGGTGCAGACGCACGGCTACGACCATACCCAGGTCACAGCCCAGGACCCCGATGAGTTCCGCCGCGATCTGCGCAAGGCCAAGGCCCTGGTCGAAGACCTGACCGGCGCCGAGGTCTACGGGTTCCGCGCGCCACGATTCTCCATCGTCGAGTCCAACCTCTGGGCACTGGACGTCCTGGCGGATTGCGGCTTCCTCTACGACTCGTCGATCTTCCCCATGCGTATCCGCGGTTACGGTATTGGCGGGTGGCCGCGATACGAGCACCGCCTGCGCACGCCGGGTGGTGCCGAGCTGTTCGAAGTGCCGGTGGCCACGCTGGCTCTGCGGGGATTCAGACTTCCGCTGGGCGGCGGAGGTTACTTTCGCCTGTTTCCTTACGCGTGCATTCGGCTGGGCCTGCGCTGGCTGCACTGGCGCGGCATGCCGGCGGTGCTGTACTTCCATCCCTATGAGGTGGACCCCGACGCCTTCCGTGAACTGAACCTGCCCGTTCCGTGGAAGACACGCCTGCACCAGGGACTCGGGCGCCGCGGCGTGCTCGACAAGCTGCGCGAGGTGCTGGACGAGTTTCCCTTCGCGCCTCTGCGCGAGTTGATCCCCCAACAGAGGTTGTCTGAGGCCTGAGTCGTCGGTGCCGGAAGGCCTTTGACGTAGCGGCCGCCGCCGGTCAAGATGCTCTCATTGGCGCGGAGAGGATCGGCGGGCCCGTCCCGCGACAGCACGCAACCGGTTACCAGGACGTTCAGGCACCTGCAGGAGGGACCTATGGCACGCACCAACAAGAAGAAGAACGCCGCCCCCAAACTCTACGCTGATCGCCTCGCCGCGGCCAGAGAGCGGATGGCCAGCAAGAAGCTGGCCGGCTATCTGGTCACAAACCACATGGACTATCACTATCTTACCGGATTCACCGGCGAGGACTCCGCACTGCTGCTCACGCCGCGGCGGGCCTACGTTATCAGCGACACGCGCTTTGAGGAGGCCCTCCGGCAGGAATGTCCCTGGGTGCCTACAGTGATGCGCAAAGCCCTCATCGAGGATGCCATCGGGGCACTCTGCGGGCGTCTTAAGCTGGACCGGGTCGGGATACAGGCCGACCACATGACCTTGTCGTCTCACCAGACGCTGCGCAAAGCCGCCAAGCCCACCAAGCTGGTATCAGCCCCGCCGATTGTCAACGGCCAGCGCCTATGCAAGGACAACAGTGAACTGAAGATCCTGGACCAGGCCATCAAGATCGCCCAGGACGCTTTCAAGGCCATGTGCCGCTCGATTCGCGTGGGGCAGACCGAACAACAACTTGCCGCCCGGCTGGAGTACGAAATGCAGAAGCGTGGCGCCACTGGCCCTGCATTTCCTACGATCGTGGCTGAAGGCCCCAACGCGGCTCTGCCGCACGCTCACCCCGGAGCACGCAAAGTTAAAAAGGGAAGCGCCATTTTGTTTGACTGGGGGGCTACCTACCGCTTCTACCGCTCTGACTTGACCCGCATGGTCTTCGTCGGTACGATCCCGCCGAAAATCCGGAAGATTTACGGGGTCGTTCTGGAGGCGCAACAGAAGGCGATCGCCGCGATTCGTCCGGGTGTCCGCGGCTTTGATGTGGATGGGGTGGCCCGCAAGCACATCAAGAAGGCGGGCTACGGAAAGTACTTCGGTCACGGAACCGGTCACGGTCTGGGCCTTGACGTGCACGAGGCACCGGCGGTGAGCTTCCGCTCTCAGAAGGAGAAACTCGAACCCGGCATGGTGGTTACCGTCGAGCCCGGAATCTACCTGCCCGGGATCGGTGGCGTTCGCATTGAGGATGACGTGCTGGTCACCGCGGACGGTCACCGGGTGTTGAGTTCGCTGAGTACCGAAATGTCGGACGCGGTGTTGAAGTAGACCGCCCGGCCGGGTGACGCAGCAGTGCACGTCTTCGGGAGGTTGGCCTCGTGGACCTGGACAAAATCAAGGAATTGGTCCAGTTGATGGTCGACAACGACCTGGTCGAGATATCTCTGCGCGATGGCGCGGAGGAGGTGAATCTCCGGCGGCCCACGGCGGGAGACGTCGTGGTGAGCACCCCGGTCCAGACGCTGCCCTTGCCGCAGCAGGAGTCGGAGGTAGTGCCGGAACCGGTCGCCGAAGAGACCGAGCAGCAAGCCGCCGCCGCACGCACCAAAGAGGAAGAGGAGCTGGTCGTTATCAGATCGCCCATGGTCGGCACCTTCTATGAGGCCTCATCGCCGGACAACCCGCCGTTTGTCACCGTGGGCAGCCAGGTCACTCCCGATTCGGTGGTTTGCATAGTGGAGGCCATGAAGGTCTTCAACGAGATCAAGGCCGAAGTCGCTGGCACGATCGAGAAGATCCTGATCGCGAACGAGGGGCCGGTAGAATACGGTCAGGAACTCTACCTGGTCCGTCCCCGCTGATCCGATCCGGAGTTTGGATGCGTCGGGGCTTTGCCGCCCGTCCCAGCCGTCTATCCAGAGGCAGCAGACTTTGAAACGCAACGCGGCCAAACCGTCGTTCAGAAGAGTCCTGATAGCCAACCGCGGCGAGATAGCGCTACGCATCATGCGGGCCTGTCGCGAGTTGGGCATCGAGACGGCCTGCACGTTCTCGGAAGAGGATCGCGGCTCGCGGTATCTGGAGTTTGCCGATCAGGCCATCTGCATCGGGCCGGCCTCGCCGGCGGAGAGCTACCTCAAGAGCGATCGGATCATCGCCGCCGCCGAGATTGCCAACGCGGACGCCATCCACCCCGGGTACGGCTTCCTGGCCGAGAGCGCGGACTTCGCCGACAAGTGCCGGGCGTCGCGCCTGGAGTTCATCGGTCCCAGCGCGGAGGCCATGCGACTGGTGGGCGACAAGGCCCAGGCCCGGGCTCTGGCCAAGCGCTCCCGGGTACCCACCATCCCCGGTACCGACCGCCTCGAGGAAGAGCAGACCGAGGAAGACATCAAGCAGGAGGCGGAGCGCATCGGCTACCCGGTGATGGTCAAGGCCGCTGCCGGCGGTGGTGGTCGCGGAATGCGCATCGTACGCAGCGCCGGCGACCTGATACCTTTGGTGACCACCGCCCGACAGGAGGCCGGCTCGGCCTTCGGCGACTCTGGCGTCTATCTCGAAAAGCTGATCGTCAATCCCCGCCACGTCGAGGTGCAGATCCTCGGCGATCAGGAGGGCAACGTAGTTCACCTGTTCGAGCGCGACTGCTCGCTGCAGCGCAGGCATCAGAAACTGATCGAGGAGTCGCCCTCTCCCGGGATCGATGTCAAGACCCGCGAGGGGCTCTGCAAGGCGGCGGTCAAGCTGGCCAAGGCCGCCAAGTACTTCAACGCCGGCACCGTCGAGTTCCTGGTCGACAACAAGGGCAAGTTCTATTTCATCGAGGTCAACGCCCGGGTGCAGGTCGAGCACCCGGTTACCGAGATGATCACCGGCGTGGACATCATCAAGGCCCAGTTTCACGTGGCCGCCGGCAGCGCCCTGCCCTTTGCCCAGAAGGAGATTGTCTCCCGGGGGGCGGCCATCGAGTGCCGGCTCAACGCCGAGGACCCCGATGCCAACTTCCGACCCTGTGCCGGCAAGGTCGAGCAGTACGAACCGCCGGCGGGCTTCGGCGTGCGCGTCGATTCACACTTGCACTCGGGGTTCCGCATTTCACCGCGCTACGACTCGCTGATTGGCAAGCTGATCGTGCACCAGCCCGACCGCATGGAGGCGGTGCGCTGCATGCGCCGCTGCCTGGACGAGATAGTCATCAGCCCGACGAAGACCACCATCCCGCTCTACCAGAAGATCTTCGAGCACGAAGCCTTTCTGGCCGGCAAGGTCGACACGGGCTTCATCGACAAACACTTCTCCAGCGACAACAACGGATAGCTGAACCGTAGCGGGTCCTGGTTCGGGCCCGAGGGGCGGGGGCACTGCAACAGCGCACGCGGGTCGCTGCCCGGCCGGGCTACAGGTCGGATCGTCGCGCGGAATCGCGCTCGACCTCCTGCCTGCGCTTGAGTTCGTTTTCTTTCACGCGGTGCTGCAGTCTGCTGGCGGCCTTGTATTCGCCCATGGAGCGCAGCACGGCGACCACCTGCAGCCCGTCACCGGGGTGCATGGTGGCGTCGTAGAGTTCCAGGCCCCACTTGGCGGCGGTCTTCGGCTTGTCCAACTCGATCAGCAACCCAATCGCCTCGCGCAGCGCTTCGAAGCGTCCGGGTGCGTCGGTCTCGCCCCGGTCGTAGACCTCTCGCAGCCACTTGACCGCCCGTTCGTTCAGTCCGGCTTCGCTGATCAGGCGGGCGACCTCCAGGCCGAACTTCGGATCGCGCGTGCGGTCGAAGACCCGAGTGCAGATGCGGCCGAAGCGATCCAGGTCGCCGGTCTCCTTGGCGATGGGTAGGGCCCGCTCGACCGCCCGAATGACGATAGGAGGAAACTCCCATTTGACTGAGATAGACTCCTCGTATCGGTCCAGGGCTGCGGCAAGTTTGCCCTCTGCCGCATACAGGTCGCCCGCCAGCAACAGCAGGTCGGCCGCGAGTTCCGGTGCCCTCTCCATCTGGTCTGGGGTCAGCGACTTGCGGGCAGCTTCCAGCAACCTCCGCTCGTCCGCAGAAGGCAGGTGGGTGTGACAGGCCAGCAGCGCGAAGTACAACACGTCGGGGTGATCGTCACCCGTCAGTGACGCCAGACGCTGCAGCAGGGCCGCCAGCTCCGGCGGCGTGAACTGTTCTCGCTGGGCCAGTTCTTCGACGGCGGCCCAGGCGTTGGCGTTGTAGGGGTCGGCCTCCAGGGCCTTGCCGAGCACCCAGCGCGGATCCATCTCGCGCTCCAGGCGGTAATACGACGTTGCCCGGTCTTTCTCTGTGAGCTGCACTTGGTCTTGACCCGCGGCGATGGCCTGCAGCACCTGCGGGTCCACGTCTACTTCCCGCCGCAACCAGTCACCTACGCGCAAAGCCACCTGCGTCAGGGCGGCAGCCATTTCCCGCCGGGCCAACCCCCGTCGGAGCGACCGCAGGCCGAACTCCAGCGTCTGGTCGGTGCCCCGGCGTCCGGTGGCTGGATCGACCACCCAGCCGAAGCCCTCGCCGCCGGCCGGGCGCCAGGTGAATTCGCCACCGGCCAGATGCAACTGGAGGCACCAGCAATGGCCAACGATCCCCGGCCCGTGATGCTCTATTTCCGCTACCGGAATTCCCAGCACCCGCCCGACCTGCGACGCGTAGTACGCCTGGTCACCGCAGGTGCCCCCGAAGGCCTGGAGGTTCATCAGGGTGTAATCCTGCCCGCTGATGTCCTTGGGGCGTTTGCCGATGTGGGCCTCAAAGTCGTACTCGACATCGTGATAGACGTTATCCAGGTTCCAGCGGTCGCGGTGACGGCCGTAAGCCCATTTGAATTCTTCGCGCGTGACGCGCAGCTCGACCAGATAGCGGGCCAGTTCGTGGGGCATCGCCTGCAGGTCATATGGCGACTTGCGCTTGGGATGCGTCAGCCACCGGAACGTGTCCCGGCGCTGGTGGAGGGACGCACGCCGCTTGTCGAAAACGATGGCCATGGCAACCGCCAGGTCGGGGTAGCGGAGGACGGTCTTAGGCGTGCGGCTGTACAAGTCGTGCAGCACGCCGACGGCCCGGTCAGGGCGGTCCTGAGGCGTCAGTGCGAAGATCAGTCGTCGGGTCAGGTTCGGGTTGGCCAACAGCCAACGCTGAAAGCGTCCCAGCTCATCAGACGTGATCTCCTCGGCGTCGAACCGCGGAATGTTCTCGCCGAAGAGGTAGCAGTAGGTGAGCCCGGTCACCGCCGGCGCCTCCCAGGGGCCGGCCACCACGCGCGTGACCAGC
>JANQGB010000348.1 GCA_028277545.1 Phycisphaerae bacterium
AGCCGGTCTGAGTGCGAGAATCATCCTCCCGAATCGCTGGGCGGCTGTCTGGGCGAGACCGGCTATGAAGCCAGGGTGTTCGCCGTGGACGTCACCAACGGGCTGGAACTGCCTAACTGCGAGGTGGTCGACGACGGCCCGATCTACATCGACAACTTCACCATCACCGGCGGATTCGATGAAGGCAGCCAGAGCACTATCCTGAGCGTGGCCGGCTTCGAATCGTATGCCATCGGGGATGTGCCCACCGACGGCTCCAACCCCGGCGGCAGCGCGCCGGCCGGCTTCACCTGGGACTCCTCGCATTGGTCCAGCCCCAACGGCCCGGCCCAGATCATCGCCGATCCCACCGGCACCACAACCAAGGTGATGCAGCTCGACGCCTTCCAGGGCTGCCTTGACTATCAGGGCATCTTCGCCGACCTGGGTGCGGAGTTTGGCGGCGAAGACACCGACGACTGGGTGATGTTCGTGAGCTGGGATCAGTATCGTGAAGACACCTGGGACAACGTGTACATGGCCGAGCATCCCGACAGCGACGGCTGGTGGGCGATTCAGTGGGACGTTCCATCGGCGATCACGCCGCGGCGCTGGCTGCTGCAGGACGACCTGGAAAACCCGGCGCCAGTGCTGACCGCTGGCCAGTGGGAGCACGTCGAGTACAAGATCGACTTCCTGAACTCGGAAGTCACGGTGACGGTTAACGGTACTGAAAGCCTCACCGATTTCCTCGACTTCTTCGGCGACCCGCGACCAGAGAGGGATATCCGCGGCTGGCTCTGGAACATGGAGGGCGGCGAATGGACCGGCAATCCGGACACCGCGGTGCTTACGACACCGCTATTCGCCCATAACACCGGCAGCGTCTATGACCACGCCTTCACCGTGCGCGGCGGCCCCCTGCTGGGACCCACCGTTGGCGCAGAGGCGGAGCAGCACATCTACTACTTCAAGCCACAGAACCTCGAGCGCGACCCGCCCGTCACCAGCCGGCACCTGGTGGCCCTGCGCGGCCTGGGCGAACTGATCGACTGCAACAGCAACGGCATTCCCGACTCGCAGGACATCGCCGAGTGCGATGGCAGCGTCTGGTGCTCGGACTGCAACGGGAACAACGTTCCGGACGGCTGCGACCTGGACGACGGCACGCTTCATGACGAGACGCAGCCCGGCGGTGGTGGACCGGACGGCTACCCCGACGAGTGCCAGGACGTAACCGGGCCGCAGGTCGAAGCGGCCAGGTCGTTCAAGGTGCACGGGACCGCGCTGGGCGACTCTCTCACTATTGAGATGGACGAGCAGATTAACCTGGATCCCGGCTCCGACCCCGACTACGACGCCATTTATGCCGGCGGCGGCGGCTTCATCAGCTTCGAAGATGACGGCGGCGACGGTTTCACCAGGATGCACCTGGAAGGCGTGGGCTGGTACTACGGCCCCTACGTCGACCTGGGCCTGGCCGGCTACGACCCGATCTCCGTGGCGGGAGGAGGAACGCTGGAGTTCGATGCCCGGTACTATCAGGATCCGGTGACTAACGACGACCCCTACGCCGACGCTCCGATCTTCGTCCGTTTGTATACGGATGACGAGGAAGGCGAGTACCTGGGTCACCGGGATTACGGGATGGTTTACCAGACCGGAATCGGCTGGATGTGTGACCCCGTGGCTACGTATCCCAGCTGGGTCCATATCTCCATCGATCTGGGCGATCTGCTGGCCGACCCCAACTGCGACGGCACTCCGGACGTGGCCGAAGGCGGTGACTTCGATCCCACGCGCGTGACCCGGTTCCGCGTCTACGGCACCGACTGGTTCGGACACGGCGACGACTACGTGGACATCAAGAACCTGGAGATCAACTCCGGCGCCTATCCCAACCGGCTGGCCATCGACGTACACCCCAACCAGGGTGTCGAGTGCCGGCAGACCGGTGCCACCGAGGTGCTGGTGACCTTTGACGAAGATGTCTTCGGCATCGGCGGGTTGTCGCTGGACGACGTCACCGTGAGCAGCGGAAGCGTCACTGCCGTGTCGAGCGAGGAGAACAAGCTCACTATCGAGCTCACCGGCACCACCAATGGTGACATGCTGACCATCGCCTTCCCAGGCATAGAGGACGAGCTCGCCAACGTCTCCAGCGATACGCTCGTCTTCGGTGTCCTGCTGGGCGACAGCCAGGGAGACATGGACGTCGATGTGTTCGACTGGGCGCTCTTCCAGACGTGCTTCACCGGTGACAGCGGCGGTCCGATCGACGCCGATTGCGCCAGGGCGGACTTCATCGCGGACGGTGACGTAACGTCAGGTGATCACGCCGCATTAGTCGGCGGACTGACTGGTCCCCTGCCGTAGCAAGAGGATGCCACCTCCTTGCTTCGCAAGGATGGGGCACCCGGCACACGGTTTTATATCGCCAAACACGGGCCGCTCCGCCTGGAGCGGCCCGTTCTCTCCGGTGTCGGCAAGCCGGGAGATCGCACCGTAAGCAGTGTTGAATGAACTCCACGGCGGCGTTGCTGCCGGGGACATCACCAGCAAGAGCCCACTATCGGCGAGGAATGTATTGGATGTTGGGGCCCGCGAATTTCTGCCTGGCTGTCGCCGCCTGCTCGGCGCTCGGCTCAATCCCCGCGAACAAGGAGATAATGGTGCCACAAGCTGCCTCCACCATGGTCGATCGCCCGCCGCTGCACGGGGAGAGCGCCTACTACGTCGGAACCCGCACCCCTCTGGTGCCCAATCCGCTGCTGAAGCTGCCCATCGGCAGCATACGCCCGGAGGGTTGGCTGCGCCGGCAGCTTGAGGAACTGGGCGACGGTCTGATTGGCCGGCTGCCCGAGATCAGCAAGTGGTGTGATGCCGAGGTAAGCGCCTGGCGGTCCCCGACGGGAACTGGTGACCATGGCTGGGAGGAGTTGCCGTACTGGTTGCGCGGATTCACGGACCTGGCGTATGTGCTCCAGGATGAGAGTCTGATGGGCAAGGCCCGGGGGTGGATTGATGCGCTCCTGGCCAGCCAGGAGCCTGACGGCTACTTCGGCCCCCGCGAGAACAAGGCCAAGGGAGACCTCTGGCCCAACATGCTGGCTATCAACGTGCTGCAGTCCTTCCACGAGGCAACCGGCGACCGCCGGGTGATCCCATTCATGCTTCGGTACTTCCGGTGGCAGGCGCAGCTTGCTCAGGCGGAGCTGCTGCCGGGCAGTTGGCAGAAGATACGGGCAGGCGACAACCTGGAGAGTGTTCTCTGGCTGTACAGCCGTACTGGCGAAGACTGGTTGCTCGACCTGGCCCACAGGATACACCGGCACACCGTACGCTGGGATTTGAAAGTGGCCGACTGGCACGGTGTTAACATCTGTCAGGGCTATCGAGAGCCGGCGGTTTACTACCTCCTGGCACGGGAGCGGAGGCTGCTCGACGCTGCCGAGCGCAACTACCAGACGGTGATGACGCTTTACGGGCAGGTACCCGGCGGGATGTTCGGGGCCGACGAGAACTGCCGCCCGGGCTATCACGGCCCGCGGCAGGCGGCCGAGACCTGCTCCATGGTCGAGTTCATGCACAGCTTCGAGATGTTGCTGGCGATCACCGGCGACGCAGTGCAGGCCGACCGCTGTGAGGAGGTGGCCTTCAATGATCTGCCTGCGGCGATGACGCCCGACCTCGTCGGACTGCATTACCTGACCGCACCGAATATGGTCAAGCTCGACGGTGCAAACAAGGCTCCAGGTCTGCAGAACAGCGGCGACATGCTGACCTACAATCCGCACCGCTACCGCTGCTGCCAGCACAACACCGGCATTGGCTGGCCCTACTTCGCCGAGCACCTGTGGATGGCCACCCGCGACAACGGATTGGCGGCCACGCTCTACGCCGCGTGCGAAGTGGAAGCCAAGGTCGGTGACGGCGTTGTCGTGCGAATAACTGAAGCGACGGATTACCCCTTCGATGAAGGCATAGCGATTAGCATTGCCACGCCACGTCCGGCGTCCTTCCCGCTCTATCTGCGCATCCCGGGCTGGTGCCGCGAGGCAAGCGTGTCGGTCAACGGCGAGTCGGTGTTGGCGGCCGCGAGTGGACCTGGCTATGTCAGGTTGGATCGCACCTGGGCGGATGGCGACAAGGTCGTGCTGCACCTACCTATGGAGATAGAGGTGGAGACCTGGCCCACCAATGCTGACTCCGTCTCCGTACGCCGCGGCCCCCTGTGGTATTCGCTCAAGATCGGTGAGCAGTGGGTACGGAGCGGGGGCACCGACGACTGGCCCGCGTATGAAGTCCTGCCAACAACGCCCTGGAATTACGGAGTGGTCTTGGACCAGGTTGACCCCGCGACTTCATTCAAGGAATTTCGCAACGACCGCCCGGTTAGTGCCCAGCCGTTCGTTCCCGACGGCGCCCCGGTCGAGCTTCGGGCTAGTGGCAAACGAATCCCGGCCTGGGCGCTGGATGAACAGGGGCTAGTCGGCGAACTACAGGCCAGCCCGGTTCACTCCGACGAGCCCCAGGAGAGCATCACCCTGATCCCCATGGGCTGCGCCCGGCTGCGTATCTCGGTCTTTCCCAGGATCGCTACCGAGCCGCAGGCCGGCGAGTGGGTCGCGCCGTCTCCGCCGCGGCACGAAGCATCCTACTGTTGGGAGGTGATCTACGCGCTTAGCGATGAGGAGATTCCCAGCCGCTCAGATGACGCCGCCACTCCGCGGCTGACCTGGCTGGGGCACCGCGGAACCGCGGAGTGGGTCACCTACCGGTTCGCGGCGCCGCGACGGGTCTCCTGGTGTGACGTGTTCTGGGTCGATGACGGCAACAGAGGATCGTGCCGCGCCCCGGCATCCTGGCGAGTGCTCTACCGCTCCAACAACGAATGGCGCGAAGTCAGCGGGGCTTCCGGCTATCCCACGGAACTCGACCGGTTCAATCGCGTGACCTTCGACGCGGTCGAGGCGACGGAACTGAAGCTCGAGGTACACCTGCAGCCCGATTACTCGGGGGGCATCTTCGAGTGGAGAGTCGGCGGTCCGGACGAGGCCTGACCGCGCCACGCACTCATCGGTTGCCAGCGAGGCCGGCGCTGACGGTAGCGCCCGCGCGTCACCCAGGCCACTGGACTCCTGCCGCACTTCGAGGAGCCTCGAGGGCAGGCGCGTCGACCGCGCCCCGCCTCCTCATCCCTATTGCCCGGCGCGGCACGCCCGCGCTGCCGCGGCGCGCTTGTGCTGAAGTTGCCGGCAGTGCCGGGCAGTCTTCCGGTGGGCGCCAGTCCCTGAGGTGGCCACATCTGGTTGTTATCCGGCTTTAGCCCGCGCCCTGCGAGTAGACGCCGCAGGAGGGCTGTGCCGCGTGCGGCGGCAGCGGCCCGGAAGCCCGCTGACCGGCTGGCAGGCCCGGGCGCGACACCGGCTCAGGATAAACGCCCAGGTTTTTTTGCCCGCGAGAATCATCGAGGCGCAGACCCGCCTCGCACGTATCATACTGGATAAGCGCGGAAAGGTGAGTGCCTTGGGCATGGCACGTGCGCGCGATCGGGCCAGCGACGCCGAGTTGATGGGGCCGTCGGCGGAGCGACACTGAACATCTGCAGCGAATGTGTCAAGCGCGCCAACACGGCGCGGTTGGCTCCGGCTCGGTAACGAGGGTCGGGCAATGGATAAATACCTGTTAAACTCTGGCGTTCTGACCGTGAAGCGTGTCCCTGGGAATCGAGGTCTTGCCGCCGGGGCGATCTGACATGCGTCGTTCGGATCCGGCGACATAAGAAACGAGGCGCCCCGGCGCACTTTAGAAGATTGTGAGGTGTATTGTGTTCAAGAAGATGCGGAAGTGGTCGCAGACTCTCGCTCTCCTCGCGGTGGCCTGGCCTCTGGCCGCGGCAAGTGGTCAGCCGCGCGCGGAGCTCTTCGACAGCGTCGACGAGAACTTCAATCCGGTCAGCATGGCAGACCTGATCGACGGGAAGCCCCTGGTGCTGGCCGTGTCATCCTGCACGTGACAGCCTGGATACCTGAACTTCCAGGTTCTGGAAGAAGTCTATCAGAAGTACAAGGGTCGGGTGAACTTCCTGTGGGCCTACGCTAACGAGGCGCACCCGGAGGAGTATCCGTTCGCGAGCGGGTTTGAGACCAGGGATCTGGGATGGGAGCACCGCTACTTCGAGCCCCTGACCATGGCAGAGCGAGCCCAGCGCGCCCGCTGGATGAAGGCGGAGCTAGAACCGGACGCCGAGATTCCCATGATCATCGATTACATCAACAGCTCCATGGGTCCGGACAACGCGATCTGGGAGGCCTATACCGGCGGCGGCTTCTACGCCGGTTTCGTGATCGACTGCGACGCGAAACTCGTCTACCAGGAAGGCTGGGCATGGAGGGCTCCCGGCGGTCAGTGGTGGGGACTTCCGCTGGCGCCGCTCGCGGAGTTGGAGGATTTCCTGGACCGCTACCTGGCGGGACCTTCACCGTGCTATGAGCAGCCCGTCGACCCGCCGGAGCCCGAGATCCCAGCCCGCGGCGAGAGCGGGGCCACGGTTTTGATCGTGGATGATGACGGTGGCAGCAACTACGAGGGTTACTTCAAGATGCCGCTGAGCAACCTTAAGATACATCACGAACTCTGGGATACTGAAGTGGAGGGCTCACCGCCGGCGGAGGTTCTGGAAGCGTACAATGTCATAGTCTGGTTTACCGGGGACGAGGACAGGAGCACCCTGACGGCGACCGACCAGGCCAACCTTACGGCCTACCTGGACGGAGGCGGCAAGCTGTTCATCAGTGGCCAGGACATCGGCCAGGATATCGGTGAGACAGAGTTCTACAATCGCTACCTGCATGCCACCCTGATAGCCGATGACGCCGGCCTCGATAGCGTAATCGGCGCCGACATCCTGAGCGACATCGAGGTCAGTCTTACTGGCTTCGATGGCGCGGGCAACCAGGACTCACCGTCCCGGATCGGGCTGTCGGGCGGTGCGGTTGGCGTGTTCCGCTACGACACGCTGTTCCCCGCCACCTGGGCCGGTCTGCGCTGGGAAGGCGACTACAGCGTCGTCTACTTTGCGTTCGGGTTTGAGGGCATCGCCGACCGGGGCGCGGCGACTTTTCGCTACGAGATCATGAAGAAGATCTTCGCCTGGTTCGATGAGCTGCCGTGTCACGGAGATATAGACTTCGACGAAGACGTGGACCTCGACGACTACAAAATCATGGCCGGCAGCCTAGCCGGGCCCAATCAGACGGAAGTGCCGCCCGGCGTGGACTTCACGCAGTTCGCCAAGGCGGATCTTGATCTGGACGAAGATGTCGATCTGGCGGATTTTGCGGATTTCCAGAGGCGATTTGGTGTACCCTGTCGTTGACAGCGCCGGTCGTGCGGAGAGGTGCGTCGCCGGGCGGCGGCGCCTTGGTGGGGAACTAGTAAAGGAGCAATGAAATGAAGCGGACAGGAGCACGCGGACTGAGGCTGGCCGCCCTGGGGTGCGCGGCCGCAATCGTGATATTTGCTGCCACGCAATCCCGCGACGCTGTGGCCTACGAGCGGTACAACGACGGCTGCGACACGTGTCACGGTTCGTTCTTCGACAGCATCTCACCCCAGGGGACCATCTTCCCCGGGGGCAGCAAGCACTCGATGCACGCCAATGTCATGTTCACAGACTGCGCTCTGTGTCACCGCGACGGCGACAACTGGAACCCGTACCTGGACTGGTCGAACGGTACGGTCGACAATCCACCGGTGGGCTGCGTCGGCTGCCACGGCCGTGACTATGGTGCCGTCGCGGGACACAGTGGAGTGGGATTGCGGGCTCGCCACGCGCTGGTAGGCATAGCGGGCTGCGCGGGCTGCCACGCGCAGGATCCCATCCCGCTGCCGGAGAACGTTGCCCCGGTCTACTACGGCAGTCCAGACACGGCGGCCGACGATCCGTGCAACACGGCCCTGGACTACCTGGAGAACTGGAGCGTCGGGGATACGCGCGGTCTGGATAACGATGGCGACGGGTTCTACGACCAGAGTGACGACGATTGCTGCCCTGGCGATATCGACCTGGATGGCGGTGTGGATATCGATGACTTCGGGCTCTTCGCCAACAGCCTGGCGGGGCCTGACCAGACGGAGCCGCCGCCTGACGTGGAGCCGGCACACTTCGCCAGGTCGGACCTCGATCTGGATGACGACGTGGACCTCGTTGACTTTGCGATTTTCCAGCGCAACTTTGGCGATAGTTGTAGCTAACAGCATAGCGCAAGGTCGTGCGTACCGCAGGCGCCTGGCCTGCATTCACCACACGCGGAGCACGACCGACCACGACAGTGGCTTGGCCTGCGCAGTTGAGGCTGCCCCTGCACGTTCGGTGGGCGCGCCTCCAGGCTCCTGCCGAGCCACTCACCTAGTGCCGGATTGCCACGCTACAGTCACGGCCCACGGACGTGTAGTGCCGGTTGGTGGCAGCTCGGCGGCCCAACACGATCCCTCTCTCTTGCTGGTATGGGCTTCCGTTCCCACGCGTACGACCGGCTGGCTGTCCAGGCCATAGATTTCCAGGCGCCATCTTCTTCGAGTCGGCACGGAGCGGTGTCGTCGGCCGCTAGGTGCCAAGGTAAGGGTAAAGGACCCGGAAGACTTGCGTCTGGCTGTCAGCCGGGTAGTCAGAAGCTCACCCTCTTCGCAGGCATAAGTAGTGCTGTCATCCTCGTACAGGTGGCAGGTGGCCTGCCACGGACTCTCTGAGTCGCCCGTGTACACGCGCGCAGTCAGGTGGTCCCATCTCTGGTCCCGTGTGTTGTCGCTGGCTTCAGCCAGTACGACGACGGCGGGGGCCTGAACCAGAACGGGTATGCGATCGAGTTGAGCGCTGCATGCCAGGCGCTTTGCTGCCCTGAGCCTGTGCCCGGTCCAGAAGTCGTACCATAGCCCGGCGGGCAGGACTATCTGCGGCCTTCCATCGCCTTCGCGGTGCCTGGCCAGCGGTTCAGTAATGGGCCGGACCAGGAGCGAGTCTCCGAAATAATATTGCGACGACAGATTGGCGAAGCGCTTATCGCGCTCATTGACCAGGGCCATGGCCCTCATCATGGGCAGGCCGCTAAGATGGGCCTGCCATGCAGTGGCGTACACGTATGGCATCAACCTCATGCGCCAGCGCAGAATGCTGCAGACCGCCTGTTCTGCCCGGGCCCCGAAATGCCACGGCTCGCGCGGTCCGCAACCGTGAAAACGGGTAAGAGGGCTGAACGTGGCGAACTGGGCCCAACGCACGTACAGCTCCGGGCTCGGCTGACCCAGGAAGCCACCGCCGTCGGTGGTCCAGAATGGGACGCCGGAGAGGCCCATGTTGAGCCCCATTTGTAACTGCGCGGCCAGGCCCTCCCAGGTAGCGTTGACGTCTCCTGACCAGATGCTGATGCCATATCGCTGGGTGCCCACGCACGCGCCCCGGGTCAGGTTGACCACGCGCTGCTGGCCGTGGCGCCGCTGACCTTCGTGGATCGTCTGGCACCAGGCGTCGTTGTAGCGGTTGCGCATGGTGTCGGGCGAACGGGCCAGATCGCGAATCGACTGCGACAGATAACCGATCCAGTCGCCTTCGTCGGTCCACCAGCCAGCGACGCCGTCGTCCGTCAGTCGTTTGAGCTGGGCAACGTACCATTGCCGCGCATCTTCTTTGAAGAAATCAAGGAAGACGCTTCGTCCACGATGGAAGTTGCCGGTATGCGGTGTGCCGTCGGTTCGAGCGAGGACCAGACCGTCAGACTGCAGCCCGGTCGCCGTTCGAGCCGGGATGTTGACGGCCGGTTTGAGCTGGACGATGGTCCGCAGGCCCAGTCGGTCGAGTTCATCGAGCATCCACCTGGCTCGTGCGAATCGCTTGGGGGACCACCGGAAGGCTCCGATCCATTCATCCCACTGATAGTCGAGGAATAGTCCGTCGGCCGGGATGCGGCGGACTCGCAGTTTGCGGCCTGTGGCCACCAGTTCGCGGTC
>JANQGB010000166.1 GCA_028277545.1 Phycisphaerae bacterium
AACACATAGCCAGGAAGTGCAGGGCCAGCCCGGCGGTGAGCACGACATAGGAACTGCTCCAGATCTTCTTGTTGGTCGGAAACCCGTAGTCCATGCAGAAGCCGAGCAGCAGCGCCAGGTTGGCCATAAAGAAGAGCTGGACTGCCGTCTCGCGCTTGTCGCGCGGGGACTGGAGCCAGTCACCTGTCAGAACGCCAAGCAGCAACGTAGCCACGGCGGGCAGCGTGCTGAGGATGCCCTCCGGGTCCGGGCGCTCACCGTAGAGGTGCGTACCAAGCAGCTTGACGTCGATCCAGTCGTGCAGCAGACCCTCCGCTCCGGTCACTGTGGCCGCGAATCCCTCTGGCGGTGACACGAATCGCACCACGAGCCAGTAGCCCAACAGGATCGCGGCCACGCTGACCACTCGGCCCCGCGCCCCGCAAGTCAGCACGATCAATGATGCCGCCAGGTAGCAGACTGCGATACGCTGCAGCACACCGGGCACACGTAACCGGGTGGCCTCGAAGTGTCCATAATCCAGCAGGAAGTAGGCCACCGCGGCTGTGATCAATAACCAGGCACCACACTTCCGGAAGCGGGCCCACCCAGCCTTACCGAGAGAGAGGACGGGACGATCCAGGTAGAGCACGGATAGCCCGATTATCATCAGTACGAAGGGGCCGATCAGCCGGAGATCGGGAAACCCGTACATGATCAGGCCCAGCATGAACAGGATGATGGCCCGGCGAACCACCTGGGCCAGCAAATCTGTCCTGGCGTGCCCCTGCTCCAGGCGGCGCCTGAAGGAGAAGGCCATCGACACGCCCACAATGAACAGGAAGAACGGGAATACCAGGTCGGTTGGTGTCCAACCGTGCCACTTGGCGTGCCTCAGCGGTGGATAGATGTTACGCCAACTGCCGGGATTGTTGACCAGGATCATGCCCGCGATGGTGATGCCGCGGAACGCATCCAACGACATCAGGCGCGACGCACGAATGCCGGGCTGCTGCTCGCTGATGTCGGCCTCAGCCGCCATTGTGGCCGCTGACCTCCCGACGCGGGGGCGATGCCGTGTTATCACCCGTCAGGCTGGTGAACAAGTGGGCGCCGGCGCGCCTTACCGACCCCGACTGATCGTACCGTCTTCAGCCGGGCTCGCAAACACCTGTTCCAGACGCCCGCGCCGGAGGTCGGCCGGCGTTGCCAGACACGGTTGGACAGGTCACGCCGCCAGGCTTATGGTCCTGCTTATCCGGCTGGCCACGCCCTCACCGGCAGGACGCAGTCGGTGGACTGATCTGACAAGGCGACACGAAATGAAGCGACGACTCATGCGATGGCGATGGGCGTACCGGCTCGTGATACCGGCGGCGGTTGTCGGTGCGGTGCCGCTGGCCGCGGCCGGCCAGTCCACCTGGATCAGGGCAAATCAGATAGGCTATCTGCCGGACGACCCGAAGATTGCGTTGCTCTCCAGCGAACAGCCGTTGGAAGGCGAATTCACTGTTGGAGACTTCAGGGGCAGGATCGGGCCAGACCAAGGCGCCTGGGGGCCGTTTGCGCACAACTACCGGTTGGATTTCTCCGACCTGCGCCAGCCCGGCCGCTATGTCGTGCAGTTCGGCAGGGTATCCTCGCTGCCCTTCAGCATCGCGGACAAGGTGTACACGCCCGCGCTTCAGCACCTGCTGTCCTTCATGCACCTCCAGCGATGTGGTGACAATCCCGTCACCGGCAAGAAGTGCCACGCCGAGGATGCCATCGATGTCGTTACCGGCCAGCGCCGCGACCTGCGGGGTGGCTGGCACGACGCCGGCGACCGCCTCAAACACATGATCACCACGTCGTATTGCGTCGCGGCGTTGTTCCTGGGTGATGCGAAGGAAGAAGCCCGCTACGGCGCCGATCTGCTGGTCAGGATTCACCCCGACCCGGATACGATCTATGTCCAGATTGGTGACGACCGCGACCATCTGCCGCCCAACACGCTCTGGCACGACGATCAGAGCGACTACGGCTGGGGCCCCGGCGGACCGCGCGCCGCTTGGCCGGCTACTGGGAAGCCGCAAGGCCCCAAGTACCTGAACGAATCGACCGGGCTGGCCAGCCTGGCCGGTCGAACAGCGGCAGCCTTGGCACTGGCGGGTAACATCGAGAAGGCTGAATCTCTCTACCGACTGGCGCAGAAGCACCCCGGCTGTGCCATGTCGGTACCTGTGCGGGCACCGTACTATTACGGCGAGAGCACGTTCTACGACGATCTCGAGTGGGCGGCGACCGAACTCTATATTGCCACCCGCAAGCCTGCATACCTGAAACAGGCCGTAGAGTACGCCCACCTGGCAGGCGAGAGTAAATGGATGGGCAGCCTGCGTCACGGTCACTACGAGTTCTTTCCCTACGTTAACCTCGCTCATTGGCGACTGCACCCGCACGCAGACCCGGAGACGCGCCAGGCACTGGCCGGCTACTACCGCGCCGGCTTGCAGCGCGTAAAAGAGCTGGCCCGCAAGAACCCCTACCGTCTCGGCACGCCGCTGGTCTGGTGCTCCACCAACGACGTGGTAGCAGCGGCCACGCAGGCGCTGCTCTACGAGCGAATGACGGGCGACCGCCAGTTTCGCTCGCTGGCCGCCGAGGCGCGCGACTGGATCTTCGGACGCAATCCGTGGGGCGTCTCGTTCGTAATCGGCGTACCCGCGTCCGGAGACGCGGCGAGCAAACCGCACCACCTGTTCTGGAAGCTCAAGAAGCACCTGCCGGTCGGTGGTCTGGTGGACGGCCCGGTATACAAGGACATCAACGACAGCCTGAAGTTTTCCGAGTTCACCGGCGCCCGTCTGGATCGGTTTCAGTCCGAAGTGGGCGTGTACCACGACGTGTTCGAGGACTTCTCCACCAATGAGCCGATCATCGACGGAACGGTCTCCTTGCTGCTGCTGCTGAGCCTGTGGCAAGAGTGATCCCGCAGGACGACCTCGGGCGGCCGAGTGTCGCTCACTCGTGCTTGCGGGCCTGCACGGGCAGCATCTCGTCCATGCGCAGGAAGCGATAGCCGCGGCCGGATAACTCGTCGATCAACGGTCCGACCTGGTGATGCATCTTGTCCGCCCGCAGAGATCCCAGATGCAGCAGGAGCAGGAATCCGTTCAGTCCGCCGCTGGTCTCACGCTCGAACTTCAGGATGTCGGCGAGGATAACTTCGGACGACACGAAACCTGCATGTCCTTCCGGTATCCAGTCGCGATTGGATCCCGTGCCCGGCGTGAAGTTCACTAGCGCGATCCCCATCTTCCGGGACCACAGAACCTGCTCGGTGTTGTACCACTCGTACGGCGGCACGAAGTAGACAGTCTGGCCGGAGCCCAAGGCCTCCAGGCGCCGCAAGTCGGCAATGTTCTTGTGCAGATCGGCCCGGAAAAAACTCTCGGTTACCAGCGACTTTGCGCGGTCCTCCCAGGCACAATACAGCGGATGCGAATCGGAGTGCGGCCCCACGTAGTGGTCTTCCGCCACCATTCGTCTTACGAAGCGCCTATGCTCGGGTTGTGCCAGAAAGCTGCCCGTCAGGAAGAACGAAGCTCGGATACCAGCTCGGCGCAGCGCATCGAGAATGTGGCCCGAGCCTTCGCCATAGTCCCCGCCGGTGAAGATGAGGGCGATGTCCTTGTACGCGGCGTCACCGCGGACTATGCCTCCGTGGTCATACGTCCACCGTGAGTTGCGTTCCGTGGCAACCGCGGGTGCCCTGCCGGCAGGCGCACATCCACATGCCAGGAGCAGGGTGCCGGTTGCGGCCACCCTGGCGCTGAATTGCAGCGGCCTGACATTCCGAGTCCTGGCGGGAGGAACTACCGGCATGGCGTACGCTCCTTTCCTGCGGTTAAGGTTCGCCGCTCAGCATGGCAGCCAGCAGGCTGATGAGCAAGCGATCGTGCCGGTAATTCGAGCCCTGGCCGCGCCGGCGCTACGGCGTTCGTCGACGCGCCTGTCTGTAAGACCCCTCAAACGTCGTCGACGGGGGAATCCGGCGCCAGCCTGATGCGCACGTTGACGAACTCGAAGTCGTCCAGATCGCCCCGGCAGCGCACGGCTTGAATCTGCAGACTGTTGGTCCCCTCCCGGAGCAGGTCGGCATCGAACCGGGCGGTGAATTCGCCGAAGCTGCCGTCGGCGGGCGAATCGTCGAGTCGGCTGCGGAGTAGCTCGCCGTTGATGCGAATGCGGTGCGGACACTGGACGCCTTTGGCCAGCAGAACGATCTCGGCCGTGCCGGAACATGCAGCCAGTTGACCGGGGTCTATTGCGAAATGGGTGGTAAGCGCTGAGCCCTCAGTGCTTCTCTGGAACTGGCTGTTCACCCGTCCGGTAAAGGCATCGTTGCCGAGGTGATGCACTTGCGGATCCGGTTCGAGGGCGATCACCAGGCGGTCCCGCGGATGAAGCTCGAAGTCGAGCGTCATGGTCCGACCGGCCAGAGCTATCGTGGCCACGTTGACCGCCTCGGGCGTGTATCCATCCAGGGAGGCGGACAGGGCGAAGTAGTCAGGCACGTCAGGCGCCGACAGGTGATACTGGCCGTCACCGTCCGCGTCGGCAGTCGCGGGCGACCTGTCCGGCAAGTCCAACCTGACGGTGGCACCCGGCAACGGGCGACCGGTGGCGGCATCGGTCACCCGGCCGCGAATGGTGCCTATAGCGTCCGCCGGACTTTCGATGTCGTAGAGCGGCAGATAGCGATAATAGACCTCGAGCATCAGCGTGCATAGCGCGGTCTGATACACGCGGCCCGCGGTCGGCGCCCATTTGCCAGCCGGTTCCCAACTGCCGGCGCGGGGCCCACGCTTCTCCTGATGCGGCAGCAACTGCCCGGTCAAGGCATGATTCCATCGCTCCCAGGCCTGGCCGCCCTGCTGGAACATGGCCAGCGTGGCGTAGTACCAGTAGTAGGTGTCCAGATACGAATCCCAGTCCGGCAGGCTCTGGGACAGGATGGCGGCCGAGGCCTGCATGCGGGGCTCGTCGGGCCGGCGCCCGAGGAGGTGTTGCACGAACATCCCTTCGGCGGTCATGGCCAGGTTCGGCGGCCTGCCCGGCTGATAGGCGTAGGAACCCGTCGGGCCGCGATTGGCCGGGCTGCCCACCAGTTCCAGCCAGGCAGCGGCGGCGGCAAAGGAATCGGCCGACACGTCCACGCCGGCCAGTTGGGCGCTCTTCAGTGCCATTATCTGCCACCCAAGCACCGACGTATCGCCGGGCTGGCCGGGGTCGTAGCGCCAGCCGCCGATAGAACGGTCTCGGGCTGCGTCGATGAATTGAGCGGCGCGGCGCACGGGGTCGACCAGGTCCGGATCGCCGGTCATGCCCAACGCTTCGGACACGGCAATAGCGGCGATTCCCTGGCTGTACATCGTTTCGCCGTCCCGCAGGTCTCCTTCAGGCGTCTGCCCGTCGACCAGCCAACTCAGACCCCGGTCAACCGTGTCGCGATAGGGTCCGTCCCTGGTGTGCGTATGGTCCGCCCCCAGAAAGCAGAGCAACGACAGTCCGGTCAGGGCGACGTCAACGTCGACCGCCGTCTCGCCGCCGCACCCTCCGCAGGCTGCATCGAATTCTTCCCCGTCCCAGCGCCCGTCGGGGCTCTGGTGATCCGCCAACCAGCGCAGGGCGAGCGCTACCGCCCGTTCGGTTTGCTCGCTGCCGCCT
>JANQGB010000167.1 GCA_028277545.1 Phycisphaerae bacterium
GGCTGGAAACTGCGCGGCAGGGGTACGAATTCCTGAACCGCCACTGCTTCGCCGAGAGCGGCAAGATGTTCTTCAGCGTAACCCGCACCGGGCAGCCCCTGCAGATGCGCCGCTACGCGTTCAGCGAGGTTTTCGGCGTCATGGCCTGTGCCGCCCTGGGCCAAGTCACCGGAGAGGAACGTATCAGGCAGCAGGCGAAAGACCTGTTCGAATCGCTCGTCCACTACTTCCGAACACCGGGAGCGATCGAGCCCAAGATCGATCCACAGACTCGCCCCATGAAGGGGCTCTCGCCGCTGATGTGCCTGGTCAGCGTGGCCGAGACCATGTTGCTGCTCGGAGCGGACCAGCGATACGAGAACATCATCACCGAGACGGTCGAGGAAATCCTGCGGGACTTCGTCAGAGCGGACGACGGCGTGGTACTCGAAACTGTCAGCCCTGACGGCTCACGTCTGGACACGCCCGCGGGACGGGTCATGAGTCCCGGGCATTCGATCGAGACCGCCTGGTTCCTGATGGAGGTCGCCCGCCGGCGTAACGACGAGTCACTCGCCCGGCAGGCACTTCAGATTCTGGACTTTTCTTACGAGAAGGGATGGGACCAGCAGTACGGCGGGCTGCTTTATTACATAGACGTCGAAGGCAAGCCCCCCCAGCACCTGGAGCACGACATGAAGCTGTGGTGGCCGCACAGCGAAGCGCTGTACGCCCTGCTGTTGGCCTACCGCCTGACAGGTGAGAACCGGTACGCGAACATGTACGAGAAGGTGCACGAGTGGACCTTCGCCAACTTCCCAGACGCCGAATACGGCGAGTGGTTCGGCTACCTGCGCCGCGACGGCATTCGTTCGACAGATCTGAAGGGAAACATGTGGAAAGGGCCGTTTCACGTGCCACGTGCTTTGATGTTGTGCTGGAAGCTGTTGTGCGTAATGACGACGGACGGAGATGCCGGTTCCGGCGACCGTCAGGAGGCGTAGCCATGGTGTGGAATGCTGTACTGCTCGCGGCCCTGATGTCCTGGAGCGCCGCCGCATCAGTGCGGTCCGCCGATGCACAGTCACCGGGCCCGGACGCGGCCCCGCGGGTGGAGGTGTCCATCGATCCGTGGAGCCGCGGCGTGAGCATCTCGCTAGATGGCGTTACGGTCAGCGCTGGCAGCAACATGGTCATCACCAAGCCACCCTGGACGCCGCACTACTACCTCGGCCCTGATGCCCCAGCCGTTGAAGCGCTGGTTACCGAACAGATCGACGGCGGCGTGCGCTATCGCCTGATTCATCGAGGCGAACACGACGCCTTCGAGGGCGATGATACGATCACGGTTTCCGGCAGCCGCGTGGAGCGCGTGTTCGAGGGACGCTTCAACAAGGACGAGCAGGACGCGCTTATTCAATGGCAGATGGCGGCCGTCAACCCTACGCTGATCGTCGGGCGCAGCTACCGGGCGGTGCTGCGCGACGGGCAGGTCACCGAGGGCATCGTGCCGGTGGTGGCGAAGTCGGCAGAGGTCGAGCCCTCGACTCTGGCCCGGGGCTTCAGGTCCATCGAGTTTGATTCCCGCATCGGCCCGCTGCGCATTGAGGTTGACACCGAGCAGAACACCATCTGTTACGACTATCGCAAGAACCGCTGGTCCGACCCGGCCAGGCCCATGTTCTGGCTGGGCGACACCGGATCGCGATTCAGGAAGGGCCAGCCGGTTCGGTATCGTGTCGTTTTCGATCTACCGGCGCAGGCGACAGACGCAGGTGGTGACCTGACCTCGAACGCC
>JANQGB010000350.1 GCA_028277545.1 Phycisphaerae bacterium
ACACTTTTGCACCTCCGTGATCTATTCTGCCCCCCGCGCAGGCGGCGCAGGAGAGTACCACTAGGGACATTTGCAAACCCGATGCCACGGACATTCCGAGCGGCCACAAACTGTAAACTACTGCCTTATCAACATTTACGGCCGCTAACCTGAACGGCACGGCTCGGGCTCTGCCATCCTGACAGTTGCCCGCGCTGCGAAAATGGCACCCCGCCGCGGACTTGACAGGTTCGACGTTTCTGTTGCCCGGTCCGGTGGCGGGCAGTACAGTAGCTATGCATGTCCATCGAACCTTTCGAAACCGCTCACGCTCAGGACTACCCCACCGTCCGGCAACTGTCGATCTTCATCGAGAACCGGGTGGGCCAGATGCTGCGGATGACCCGGCTGCTGGACCAGACCGACGTTCATATTCTCGCAATCTCGGTGGTCAATTCGATGGACTGTGCCGTGGTTCGTCTGATCCTTGACGACCCTGATCAGGCGGAGGCGCTGTTTCGCCGTAGCGGGTTCTCAGTCAGTGAGGCCGAGTTGATCGTTGTCAGCCTGCCGCACGGCAAGCGGGGCCTGTTGCACACCTGGGCGGCGCTGATGGCCGGCGAGGTCAACATCCACTACACCTACCCCCTGCTGGTCCGTCCACACGGCGCGGCGGCCCTGGCTGTGCAGGCCGACAGCCTGGAAATGGCGGTCAACGTCCTGCGCAGCAAGAAGTTAGAAGTTCTCGATCAGACAGACCTGACCAAGGGATACTGACTGCGGCCGGTCAGTTACAGCACTCTCGAGCGAGATCACCGCGCCCCTGTACCGCTGGCATCCGGCCTGCAATGGCATACCGGCACACGCAGGCTTCAATCCGGCGTTGCAGGCAGCCGCGCGGCGCTGTCAGTAGGTCAGGCGTTTCCGGCGAACTTCGTCGGTTAGTGGTGTGCGAGCCAGGATATCGGCAATCCGCTTGCCGGCCTGACCGTCCCCGTAACAGGTGCGCCCGCCAAGCCTTGGCCGGCACCTCAGCGCCCGGGCAATCGCGGCACGGACCTCACCCCGGACCTCGCCGCAGTCGATCACCGACCGGCCACTGCGCTGCCGTCCCTGCTGGCGGTCGCCAACGTTGACTGCCGGTGTGCCCGCCGACGCTGCCTCGATTATCCCGCTCGAGGAGTTGCCCACCAATACCCGGGCCTCCGCGAGAAGTGTCAGGTACTCATCTCGCGCCAGGCTGCGCTCGACGCGCAGGGAATTGAGCTTTCGAGCCGCCGTCTCGATGGCCTGAATGACACCCGCATGCCCGGGATCGCTGTTCGGATAGATCACAAGCGGCGTCAGGCCCGACTCGGAGACGGCGCCGAGTAGTGCCGACATGACTTGCCGCTCTCGGGCTGCCGATCGACCGGCCGGGTGCTGCAAGATCAGCGCTGTATCGCTCTTGGACTGTCGCGCCTGTGATCGCGCGCGGAGAAGTTCGAACATTCGGTCAAGGCCGGGGGCGCCAACGGTGTGAACGTACTCGGGGCGCTCCCCCAGTCGCACGATCCGCCG
>JANQGB010000396.1 GCA_028277545.1 Phycisphaerae bacterium
GCAGCGACCGCAAGCCGGATCACCGTGTACTCATCGCCGCCGCGTGCATGGCGGGCAACATGAAAGAGGACCGGCTGCTGGCAAGCTTCGGCCAGGAGGCTGTGGAGCGGGCCGACAAGCTGCGCGGCGTCCGCCTGCAGGAGTTCTGCGAGATGGCCGCCGGTCAGCGCCTGCCTCGTTTCGATTCCGATGCTGGGGGCTGGCTCCGCGCCGCGTTCAGCACGCTGAGTCTGCCCGGCATCCTGTCCAACGTCGCCAACAAGATGCTGCTCGACGGGTTCAACCATGTTGAGGACGCGTGGCGTCGCATCTGCAAGATTGGTTCCGTCCGCGACTTCAAAGAGCACACCCGCTACCGCATGACCGACGACTTCAAGTACCAGAAGGTCGGCAAGGACGGGGAACTCAAGCACGGCGAGATCGGCGAGGAGACCTTCAGCCAGAAGGCCGACACCTACGGCATCATGTTCGGTCTGACGTACCAGGACATCGTCAACGATGACCTGAGCGCCTTCGCCGACATCCCGCAGCGACTGGGCATGGGCGCTGCCGAGGCAATCGCCGAAGCGGTGTTCGCACTGCTGCTGTCCAATCCCGGCAGCTTCTTCTCGGCCGGCAACAAGAACTACCTCGCAGGCGCGGACACCGCGCTGAGCATCGACTCGCTGACCGCCGCCGAGCAACTGTTCCTCGAGCAGACCAAGCCCAACGGCCGGCCGCTCGGGATTGCTCCGAGCCTGCTGCTGGTGCCGCCCGCGCTGAACGTCACCGCATCGCAGTTGATGAACACGACGCAGGTGAACGAGACCACCACGGCCAACAAGGCCAAGCCCGCGAGCAACCCGCACGCGGGCAAGTTCAGCGTGGTCTGGTCGGCGTACCTGTCCAACGCCACATTCAACGGCAGCAGCAACAAGGCGTGGTATCTGCTCGCCGACCCGGCGCGTCTGCCCGCGATTGAGGTCGCGTTCCTCAATGGACGCCAGACGCCCACGGTTGAGCGTGCCGACGCCGACTTCAACAAGCTGGGCATCCAGTTCCGCGGGTACATCAACTTCGGCGTCAAGGAACAGGACAACCGAGCAGCAGTGAAGATGAAGGGCGAAGCGTAATCGTCCCACTTCAGCCCTCACCCTCAACCTCTGGCCTGTAAAGGAAACCGACTATGACGGCTCGATTCATCCACGACGGCAACACCATCGACTACACCCCCGGGGCTGATGTGAGCGCCGGCGACGTGGTTGTCCAAGGCGACCTGATCGGCGTCTCCAAACTGGACATCGCCACCGGCGTGCTCGGCGCGCTGGCGGTAACCGGCGTGTTCGACGTGCCCAAGACGGCGGGCGTCGGCGAAGCCATCGCTGCCGGCCTGAAGGTCTATTGGGATGTCGCCGACTCCGTGGCCAAGACCGACGACGAGTCTGGTGCGAACAAGTACCTCGGCAAGACCGTTGCCGCCGCCGGGGACGACGACACCACCGTTCGCGTTCGACTGGAGCAGTGACCCCATGGGCGATCTCCTCCGTGACGGACTGAACTGGCTGAAGCAGCAGCGCACGGCCTACATGACCAGCCCGGTGACGTATCGCAGGGCTGGCTCCGGGAGTCAGAACGACGCAGAAGTCCAGGCCACGTTCGGCAAGACCGACTACGAGGTGGCGGATGACTACGGAGCCACGATCCGGACGCACGTGATCGACTTCCTGATCCTCACAGACGAACTCGGTCATGAACCGAAGGCTGGCGACGTGATTGTTGCCGACGGTCGCAAGTACGAGGTGATGAACCTGGCCGGCGAAGGACCGTGGCGCTGGTCGGACCCTTACCGCACAACCCTGCGCATTCATACGAAAGACATCGGGAACGACCCATGAGCGAATGCCGTGGACAGGTTGATGAATGCCGCCGCCAGTTCGAGTCCATCCACAAGAAGTTGGACCGACTTGACGAGGCGATTCGCGGCAACGGCGAGGTGGGCATCAAGGTTCGCCTCGACCGGCTGGAGCAGAACGGCAAGCAGCACTCGAAGCTGATCTGGTTGATCGTGGGATCGCTAGTCACGGCTTCGGGCTCCGCCCTCATCGCATGGATCGCGGGGTAAACCATGAGCTTTGCAACCGACATTGCGGACGCTGTTGCGATGGAACTGAACGCGGCCGACTCCGGCAGTTTCAGCCAGACGTTCACGGCCGAGCGCAGCGTGCTGCCGGTCCATGAACTGAAGGACCTGATCGATCTG
>JANQGB010000535.1 GCA_028277545.1 Phycisphaerae bacterium
GCCATATTGGGGAACGGCGCCTCAGCCCGGCACAGATTGATCGACTCGATGGCGTACCAGCCGTTGCCAGGACAGCCCATGCCGTCACGGTTGACTACCACCAGAAAGCCCGTTTGCGTGGCGATGGTCGGATAGCTCGGATTGGCGGCCAGGCAGAAGTCCCGCACGATATTAGCGTGCACGTAACCGTTTACCTGCGCCCGCACGAACTCCTCGCGGTTTTGGGCATTGTGCATGAAGACCGCCGGGGTCGGCGGCGACACGGCCTGAGTCAGCGTCTCCTCGTCCCCCGCGAAGTTGTCGACCGTGAAGTAGCGGCCGAGCATGGGCGAGACCACGCTCACCGGTGGCACGCCGGAGTACTGCAGGACGAAATCACCGCCCGCGTCGGCGAAACCGAGGTCCCCGCCAGCGACCTCGACCTGTGCGTAAGGCATTGCCCTGGGGCTCTCGAAGTCGCAGAAAGCCGGCTTGAGCCCCTCGGTAGACCGGCCCTGCACGCTGCCGGTGACCTCGGCGAAGCTGATCAGGCTCTCCCGGTGGAGCACTGCGCCCGTAGCGCCGTCGGCGATGAAACGCCAGCGTTGTGGCGCTGCGGCCTGTGAGTCGGCCAGGTTGTCGGCTTCGAAGGTCACCGCCAGCCGCGGTACGGCAGGTTCGTGGTGCGTTCCAGCCCAGATGACAGGCTGCACGGCCGTGAACCTCGTCATCTGCGGCGCCACCTGCTCGGGACTGTTGAACAGCGTGTTCAGGCTGCTGCGGTCCAAGGTGAAGTCGCCGAGCGGCTTGAGGGTGGAGCTGGCCCACACCAGCGGATGGTCGTCCGCATTCCGGATCAGCAGCCGCAGTTCAGATCCGAACACGGGGATGCCATTGCGCTGTTGCCGGTGATACAGGAGTGTGAACTTGTACCTGCCCGTACGCGCGTCGTACATCACCGGCTGACTCACCAGGTTATTGAAGTGATTGCCCGGCACCAGATCAGACGCTGCGGCTCCCAGCGCCGCGGCGGAGTTTTCCACGAAGCCGGCCGCCGATTCGGCGGGGCTGGCCCCAAAGCTCAAAGGCCCGCCACTGATCCGCGTTACCCCGCCCGCGTCGGTATCCACGTGGGGAGCAGGGCACGACCGAACGAATCTCTGCGATGCTGCTTGCTGATCGACGCCTTCGAGTGGGCCGATCCCGGACAGCGACAGCATGATGGCCGAAGATATCAGCCCGCACATTTGTCGGACCCTCCACGCCTCCGGGTTGTAATAATCACAGCCGGGACGTGACGCGCCGGGCCAGATGTCGCTTGGCCGTCGCGGAAGGCGAGATGCCAGCTACTTCCCAGCCACCCAAGTTTAACCGTTCAGGCGCAGGTACTATCAGGACAATAGCCAGTTTTCTGTACAAACATGTACAATTAGACGAGGAAGTCGATGAGAGCTCGCCATGTCGACGGGCCGGCCAGGGCACCCCGACAGATGGCATACCGACTGCGCCAAACCCAGCAGGAAAGCCCCGGACAGCAGGGACGGCCAACGCCGGACCGCGCGGAGATTCTGCGCTGGCATGGCGGCGTAGCCGGCACCGCCGCAGCGAACGTTGGCTGCCGGAACGCG
>JANQGB010000554.1 GCA_028277545.1 Phycisphaerae bacterium
GTCCTCGCCTGCCGCCAGCGTGACGACTTGCGGCTCCGCGTAATCGAGCGAGTCGAAGATCAATAACGCCCCGGACGCGACCGTGATGTCGGCATCCCCCGAGTCATAGGCGACGGTGACCTCGACACCTTCCAGCGGGTCCATCGCCAGGGCGACCGTGAAGGTCTCCGTATCGCCCTCTGGGACTACGACCGCGTCTGTGCTCAGCAGGAAACCCTGGTGCGCGCCTTCGTAGGCCCCCATATCAACAAGTGGCGGCGCACCGTAGCCTGTGTCCGGCGCGGCCGGGTCGTCAACGAAGCGAGGGGCGCCGTCCGGATCGACGGGTATCGGCTCCCAGGTGTCACCGTCGCCGTCCAGGTCGGTTGCGTCTGGCGGCACGGCCTCGTTATCGGCGGCATCAAGGCAAGGAGATCCGGCCAGAAGGCGCAGGTCGTCGTCCTCTGTGCCAGCGGCGCCATCGGCTCCCAGGGCGTTGACTAATAGCGGTGCCTCGCCGATGTTGCCCACGCCTCCCAGAAAGCTGGTCAACCCCTGCACGCAGCTATAGTTGACTGTGGCAGACTCGTTCATCGATATCTGTGCTGACTCGTTCTGGCCACCCGCGTCGCGATTACCCCAGAACACGCAGTTGGTGAAGGTCCAGTCGTCCCAGGTTGCGTCGACGCCACCGGCTCGGTTTGTCGCCTCATTGTTGATGAAAGTGCAGTTGGAGGCGTACAACCGGCTGGTGTCCCCGGGGCTGATAGCACCACCATTATCGGCCGAGTTTCCACTGAATTGGCAATTCACCAGAACCGTGTCTGCGTTCTCGTAGTTCAGCCACGCTCCAGCCCAGGGAGCCGAGTTGCCCAGGAACGTGCAGTTGATTGCCGTCACGTGCGTGCCCTCGTCATAGTCACACAGCACTCCCCCAGCTTCAGACGCCGCGCGGTTGCCAATGAACGTGCAACCAACCATCGTCATCGTGCCGGACAGGACAAAGAGGCCCCCGCCTCCCGACGAGAAGTTGGAAGCAAACACGCAATCGGTCATGGTGGTGCCACTGGTGGACGCAATGAAGGCCCCGCCTCCGCCGCCGGGCCAGCCGGTGCCAGACGACCGGTTGTCAGAGAACGTGCATCTGACGAGAGTGGGAGCGCCGTTCCTGATGTACATTCCGCCGCCACTGCTCCGCCTGCTGTCCGATCCCCCGTTTGCGTTACCGGCTATGATGCTGAAGCCGTCCAAAACCGCGGTCTCGTCCGCTAGGTCGGCCGTCACGACGTGCAGGCTGTTATCGCCCCGGGTATCCCGGCCGATCGTAATCACGCCGGAGACGTAGCCACTGATGGATACGGACCCCACGCGGATCAGATAAGTATGGCCGGCGGCCAATGCGACTGAGACCTCGGGTGGCACGTCCCAGGACGCGGCGCAGCCCACCAGGTTCGCAGGCGGGCAGGTTGTGCCGTCGTACACACCCACAGCCGCGTGCAAATCGCTGCTATTCACCCTGAACGCCGAATACCCGGTAAACTCCGGTGTGTACACGTACCAGGCGTCGTTGTGGATTTCGCACAACTCGCCGGTCGGGCCGTCGGTGGTCATGCCGGTCGTTTCGAATGCCGTCTCACCGTCGTTAATGGGTCCGGCAGCAGCGCATTCATCCGAAGCCATTCCGCCGCCCGGGCCGGTTTCCACCGCCTCACCGTCGTCGCCGAGCAGATCTCCGCTGAGGACTGTCTCGTACGCGGTAACGTCGCGCTCGTCCGGGTCGGCGGCGCCGCAGCCGGCATAGCCGCCTCGGATCGCCAACTCGCTGCGCAGACAGAAGCTCGCATCCCGGTCACCCGGAATCTGACTGCTCCCTTCATCCGGGCGGTACTCGCCGTCGGCCACCCTGATCTCTTCAATTGTACCGCCGGACAATGCCACCACCGCCAGCGCATCTTGAAGGGCAGGATAGGCGTCACACCAGCTACTGCCGTCGTTCGCACCCGTGGCGCTGGCGTCAACATAGAGAATCGCATCGCCGACCAGCGAGGGGATCAACGAGAAATCAGAGCTGGTGAGCGAACGATTGTGCCCCTGGATGGCCAGGACGTTGGTACCGGCCACTACCTGGCCAAGCGACATGCTGATGTCGTAAATCTCTGGAGGGTTCGGATCGTCATCGCCGCCGGATGCCTCGTGATCCGCGGCGGCGAAGGTGTCGTGGCTGGGTGGCTCCCCCTGCCCCTCCATACTCGGGCTACGAGCCACCTCTTCACCGTTGAGGTACGCGACGAACCCGTCGTCGTAGTCCACGGTGAGAGCCAAGGCGCTCAGGGCCCCCGGTTCGGAGACTCGGAAATGCCGCCGTACGTAGACGCTGGCGTAGTCGCCCTGCATGTCGCTCAGCACCGTCGCGTCATCGTCATCTCCGTAACCGATGCCGGTCGGCCCGGTAAGCCACTCTGAGTCGTCGAATTCGATGTCGTTCCAGTCGGCCGGCGGCTCCTCGACACCCTTGAAATAACGCCACTGGTCGCCAACCAGGGTTGGCAGCGGAGGGGGACACTCATCGGGAATTCCGTCGTCGTCCGAGTCCAGGCTGCCACCCAACAGAATGTCGTAGCCGTCGTCCACGTCGTTGCTGTTGCAGTCTTCCCACTCGTAGGCCCCCATGTCGGTAATAGGGAAGATGCCGCTGCCGGTGTCAGCGGTCGCGGGGTCATCGGCGAATCGTGGCCCGCCATCCAGATCCGTACCAGCCCCCGCGATCAACGCCGAGTTGTCACCGGCATCAATGCAGGGCGAACCGACCGAAAGGCGCTGATTGTCGTCCGCGGTACCTGGACTGTCGTCGGGGCCGTCGGGATCCATCAGTAGCGGATCTTGACCTGTATTGCCCGTTCCACCCAAACCGCCCGTCCAGCCCTGGATGCAACTATAGTTCACCTCTACGGTGCCGCCGACGACCTCGACCTGGGCTGCTTCGTCTGCGCCGCCGCTGTCCGAGTTGCCCCAGAGGACTGAGCCGGCGACCACCAAGGCACCGTCGCCGTTTGAGCAGTGAATTCCCCCCCCGGTGTCAGTGGCTGTGTTCTCGGTGAACGTGCAATTAGTGATATGCGGACGATCAAGTGAGGAATTGGAGAGGCCGCCACCGCTGACAGCCTCGTTGCCGCTGAAGCTACAGTTGATCAGTGTGAGTGCCACTCCATCGCCACCGTGCATTCCGCCACCGGTTTGGGCGCTGTTACCGAGAAACGCGCAATGGACCAGGAGCCTGCTGCCAGGCCACCAGGAGACCGCGTGGACACCGCCGCCATACGTTGCGGCCGAGTTGCCAAGGAACCGGCAGTCGTTCATGACCAGGTTGCCAGAATTGGCGTTGACCGCTCCGCCGGGCCCTCCGGCCGAATTGCCGTTGAATACACAGCCGGTCATCGTCAGGGTGTCAGAAAAGCCATACACCGCTCCCCCGCGACCTCCGGCCGAGTTGCTGGTGAAAACGCAGCCGGTAACTGTGGAAGTGTCGCTGCTGCCAAGCAGCAGAGCGCCGCCGGAAGACCAGGCTGTACCCATAGCCGCATTCCCGGCAAACTCGCATCCTTGGATCGTTACGGCGCTCGCCCAACCGGCGTACAGTCCGCCGCCGTAGTGGGCCGCCCTGTTGCCGGTCACTCGGCAGGCAACCAGCGTCAAGTGCAGGTCTGCGTTGACCAGGAGGCCGCCGCCGTCGTCGCCGGAATAGGCCGAGCCGTCCGCGTTGCCCGCGGTGATGGTCAAGCCGTCGAGCCGGAGGACGGTACCGTCCTCGGCCGCTGTAACCACGTGATAGCTGTTCTCGTCGTTGTTGGTGAAATCGGGCCCGTCGTTGCCGGCAAGATCACCGCTGAGGATGGACTCGTAGCTCGCCGGATCCCGCATGTCGGGGGCGTCTGGGTCCGCCAGCCCGGCGTAGCCTCCGTAGATGGCTAAATCACCCGGTAGCCAGAACGTTTCCGTGCGCGCGACGCCCGGCTCAGCTTGCTGCGACGGGTAATAAGTACCCCCAGCAACGTGGATCTCGTCGCCGCTGGCAGCCGCGTCCAGGGCATCCTGCAAGCCACTGAACGGGCTGGCCCAGCTTGTGCCCAGACCGGAAGTGGAGGCATCGTCGTCTACGTACCAGATCGTCTCGGCCTGGGTCCCTCCACCAGGCACCATGGCCGAGAAGACGGCAATCATGACCTGCGCCGTTCGTCGGGCCATCATCGGAGCGCCTCCTGTTCTGCTGCCGGTTTTCCAAAATGTTCAGATAGCGGTAGACCGCGCCGCCCCGCCCCAAAGTGCGTCACAAGTCTAGCACGTGCGGTCAAAAATGCAAATTGTCCTGTTCTACTTCAACTAGCGTCAGTGTTCTCTGGCAGGTCGAAGGTCATCCGAGAGGCTGACGCCTGATTTGTGGCACACCACGCCAGGCAAGGCCTCGCCTCCCAGTCAGTCGTAAGTTACTGTACAGCAGGTCGTTAAGTCGCAATACACCGGCGACACATTATCCGGGCGAAGCGTGGCGATTGTGTCGGTTGGAATGCCGCTCAGCATCAGGCACGTGGCGGGATTTATGCGGCGTTGGACGAGCTGTGCGTGGAGCCAGGCGGTCTACCTGTTGGTGCACCGTCGGGAGACAGCCGGTGCACGCCTTGGCAGACTGTGTTCGACAGGTCACCCAACGGCGGTTGCGTCCTGAGCGTTCGTGCGACATGCCGACGGGCGTACCGGGCGCTCGGCGCCACTCGGCGACGCTGATCGGCCGGAGCGTGGGGTGGTCTTACCCGGTTCCGCAGTGGCCGGGATAGCCGTTGGCTTGCGGCGCGCTACAATACGCAGTGCTTTCCGGGGGGGGCTAAGACGGGCAACATGGCACCAGCGCGAGGTACCTCGTCTTAAGGAGCCAGGTGCCCCGGCAGTTCGCGGCCGCTGGCCGACACACTTCACCGTAGCGAGATGGTTCATGAAACGCGCTATGCCAGCAGTTGTCGTGGTGTGTTGTCTACGAGTGACCGCGCTGGCTGCACCGTTCTACTACGATGAGTCCATTGACGGGCCGCTCTCCGGCAACGTCAGCACTCCGACGATTCTGCTGGCGGGCGCGGGCGAAAACGTGCTTATCGGACACATCGATGGGGACACAAACCCGACCGACTACTTCACGTTTACGGCTGGCGAGACGATGCCATCGGTAGTGCTCGACTATCTCAGTGAGCCTGCCGACTTTCACTTCGCTTTGGCAAATCAGCCCTTCGACTGGCACACGCCCTGGGAGGAGTTTCTCTACACCGGCGACACGGATCAGTGGCTGATTGGGCACAATCTGCTGGACGCGCTGGGGCTGCCAGCGCTGCCGGCCAGCCCGTACTTCTTCGCTATTGGCGTCGGCGATGGCGCGGCGCACGATTACCGCCTGACGTTTACGGTCGCGCCCGAGGCAAACGCGGTTGTTCTACTCGTGCTGGGGTGGCTGTCGACCCGTCGGCGCAGGCGATCTTGAGGTCGCGGCATCGTGGTTCCGGTGACGCTTGCCACGCCTGCACCGAGCGATCCGTCCGAGGTTTCGACCGAAGAGTAACAGGCCGATCCGTCAGAAGCGCCTGCGGCGGCGCATCAGCACTGGGCCCATCGTCGCTGCCAACAGGGACACGGACGATGGTTCTGGAATCACCTCGGTTATGGTGAAGCTGAACTCGTAGCCTTCCAGGCCGTTGCGGGTGCCGAAGGTGGGCAGTTCGATGGTCAAGAAGTTGCCCAGGGGCACATTCCAGGTGGTCCCTTCGGGCGGTGCCCCTTCGCCGATACCTTTGGGCAAGGTGACCAGTTCCAGGATGTAGGCCCGATCGTCTGGGGCGGGCAGCAGTGGATTGTTCTGGATGGTGAAGAACATGGTCTCCTGCTGGTACGTCGTGTTGGCCCACACGAAGATAGCCTCGAACTCCTTCTTGTCTTCCGGCTTCATCTCACCCCGGTGATCGGAATAGTAGAAGCCGGTTGGCCCTTCCCAGGGCGGCGGGTCGTGCTCGTGGTAGATGCCGGCATATCCGTCGTCATCGGGGTTGATGGTCATCAGGTAGTCGAAGTCCTGATCCCACTTGTCGGTCGCGTCTGACCAGACGCCGATAGTCTGCGAGCTTCACGTACAGAACTCACCGAAATCGTACTGGAAGTCGTAGCGGGTGATCGTTTCAGCGTTGCTCACTGCAGTCAGCGCGAGCAGTACGGCGGCACCGCAGACCGAGAGTGTGGTCTTCATACCCTTTTCCTCAAGGCTAGAACGGAGGGATCCCTCTCCGTGGATCCACCTACGCACTCAGGATAACCAACTTGGCGGCACAACTCAAGCACGAACGGACTATCGGAACCTAGCCCTTGATCCCGGTCATGGTCACGCCCTGAATGAAATGCCGCTGGGCGAAGAAGAAGGTAAGGATGACGGGAATTGTCATGATCATGGACCCGGCCATTATCAGTGTGAATTGGTTTTCTCGTCCGGCCAGGAAACTGAACAATCCTAGTGCCAATGGATAGAGCCGCTGATCGTTAACGTAGATCAGCGGGGTCATGAAGTCGTTCCATACGAACATGAACGTGAAAATGGCGATAGCCGCCATGGTCGGCCGCATGAGCGGCATGGCCACGTGCCAGTAGCTCCGGAAATAGCCGCAGCCGTCGATCCGGGCAGCGTCCTCGAGGTCTCGAGGGATGCCCTTCATGGCCTGCCGGAGCAGGAACACGGCAAACGCGTTGACCGCCAGCCAGTTGGGCACCCACAGCGGGGCCAGCGTGTTGTACCAGCCCAGGTACTTGTAGATGACGAACGAGGGGATCATGGTGACCTGCGGTGGAATCATGAGCGTGGCCAGTACCAGAACGAAGGCCAGGTTCCTGCCGGGCCAAGTCAGGCGTGCCAGGGCGTAGGCAATCAGCGAGCAGCTCAGCAGGGTGCCGATGATGTTGGCCGCTACCAGAAAGACGCTGGTCTTGAAGTAGCGCCAGAAAGGCACCTCCTCGAAGGCTTTGCGGTAGTTCTCCGTACCCTTGGCCCAGAACGCCTCGGGCGTCGAGCTGCGGGCAAGCTGAATCCGCACCTTGATCTGCCGTGCGCCGTGCTCGTATTGCGAGCCGGTGTCAATCTCATCCAGCAGCACGTAGTGGCGCGGAACCAGTCGGTCGTCGTCGCTGCTGGGCTCCTGCACGGTGACGTCCCACCAGGTGTCTTCACCCAGGTATTTCGGCGCCGCGGACCTCAGCAGCCGCCCGTTAGTCTCGATGAGTACGCGGAGTTCGTGCCAGGTCTGGTCACGACGGAAGCTGATCTCCAGCCTCTTGAATTCCTCGATGTTGAAGGGCAGGGTCAGCAGGCAGGCGACCTCCAGCAGCTCGCCGGAGGCAAGATCGTAGTGAACCACGCCGACCGGGCGTTCGCTCTCCAGTCGGGCTTCGATTCGTGCCTGGCCTGACGCCAGCGTCCAAAGATCCTTGATGGGCGTCTGACCGGTCAGGTCATAGATGTTGTACTTGGTGTCCTTGACCATTACCTTGCCGAGGGCGAAGTAACGGTAGGCTTGCTCGAAGGCGTCGCCGACCAGTGGCTCGGATAGTACCGCCTCGAGTTCTCGCCGGAAGGTCAGTTCCTCGGCCGACCAAGCCTCGTGCGGCAGCAGGTTGCGCAGGCGGTGAAATACGCCCTGGACCAGTTCGCTGCGCAGGGCTTCGACGGGCAGTTCATTGGCCCGGTCGTCGGACCAGGAATCGACCAGAGCGCCGATCTCCTGGTGCACGGCGTCCCGCATCCAGCCGTCCCAGCGATGGCGCCCCAGGTGCTCGGGACGGGCAATCTCCGGAAAGTGACGCTCGTCTACATAGGGGCTCACCAGCCGCGGAATAGGCCGCTGCGGAAGGATCGCGATCTCCTCGCCCTGCACTTCCTTGTCCAGCTTCCAACTGGTCCCCACCAGCCAGACAAAGGGCAGCGCAAACACAATGGAGCCACCGATCAGAACGGCATGCAACAAAGTGCTCTTCCAAGCTGGACGGCGACGATCCATAAGGTAGAAACCAATGTGGCCGATGCCACAACAGGCCTAAGCAGGCAAACTCGACAGGGTGTTGTGCCGAAGCGCGTCAGGCATCAGCTTCTCAATTCTCAGTTCTAACTTCTCACTTCTCGCTTCTAACTTCTAACGTCCAACGGCGGCGCCTATTCCCCCGCATAATGCACCCACTTACGCGACAGCGCCATATTGACCAGCGTCAGCACGATGACGATCACGAACAGGACCCAGGCCATAGAGGCACCGTAGCCCAGGCGGAAGTACGAGAAGCACTGATCGAACAGCTTGTACACGTAGAAGTAAGTCGAGCGGTTCGGGCTTCCGTTCGGCGTCATGATGTAGGCCTGGGTAAATATCTGGAAGGTCTGTATCAGCCCGATGACCAGATTGAACAGGATGTACGGCGAGAGCATCGGCAGAGTGACGTTCAGAAACCGGCGTGCGCGCCCGGCGCCGTCCAGGGCAGCGGCCTCGTAGAGGGTCTTGGGGATCTCCTTGAGGCCCGCCAGCCAGATAATCATGCTGGCCCCCGCGCTCCAGAGACCCATGA
>JANQGB010000642.1 GCA_028277545.1 Phycisphaerae bacterium
CACCAGGTGCAGTGAACCCGTTACTTCCTCTGTGGCACCGTGAAACAGGATTTCCGGCATGTCGTGCGCCTCCTACAGCAAGTTGATCGGATGCTAATGCACGCACCGTGATACGGCAATGCTGACGCCGTGACGGCCGGGCCTAGCGGTTGAGCCTCCGTCCGCGCGTCCACCACAGGCGGGCGCAGGTGGTCAGGATCCAATAACCCGCCAACAGCGTGCCGCGAACCGTGCCACTGATCTTACTGCGCGTGTGGTCCTTGCGACGTCGGTAGGGGACCGGCACTGAAGCGATGCGCAGCCCCAGTTCAAGGGCACGAATCTGCATCTCCACCGTCCAGCCGTAGGCGCGGTCCTGCATGGCAATCGCGTCCAGTGACGAGCGGCGTATGGCGCGTAGAGGTCCCAGGTCGGAGTACCGATGCCCCCATCCCCAGCGGATCAGGCGCACTGCCAGGGCATTGCCGAAGCGCTGAGGCAGCGTCATCGAACCGGGCTCGCGCAGGCCTGGTTCGCGGCTGCCCAGCACCAGGTCGGCCGATCCTTCGATGATCGGCTGGACCACCGCCGGCAGCATGTTCGGATCGTCGCTGAGGTCGGCGTCGATGAATGCCACGACGTCTGCCCGGTCTGGCAAGCAGCCCATGCCCGCGTAACAGGCCGCGCCGTAGCCTCGGCGTGGCTCGTGCACGACTGTCGCACCGGCGCCGTTGGCCACCGCAGCCGTCTCGTCGGTCGAGCCGTTGTCAGCCACGATGATCTGGCCCGGTCTTTGATCGATGAGCAGCGGCAGCAGCTCGCGCAGGGATGCCGCTTCGTTCAGCGCCGGAATGATGACCGCTACCCGGCTCAGCGATTGTCGCTCGGCAGTGTCACCGCTCACAGACCGTGGATCACGTAGGGGTTGCTTTGCCGTTCCGTCCCGATGGTCGTCTCCGGTCCGTGGCCGGGGATGACTCGGGTATCGTCCGGCAGCGTCAGCAGTTTCGTGCGCAGATTCCTGATGAGTTGAGACCCATCGCTGTGATGAAAGTCGACGCGCCCCACACCGCCGGCAAACAAGGCGTCACCCACGATCACCACGCCCTCATCCGCGCAGTACAGGCTCCGCCCGCCTGGCGAGTGACCGGAGGTGTCCAGCACTGCCCACTCCGAGCCGTCGAGCGCCAGTGTGTCGCCGTCGGCCAGGTCATGGAGGCCTTCGTCCGAGACCGTCAGTGGGATGCCAAAGTTGACCGAAAGGTTCTCCTTGGGGTCGCCCAACATGTGCCACTCGGGTTTGCCCAGGTACAGCGGAGGCGCCCCCAGGATTTCGCGCACCTCGTCCACGCCGGCGATATGGTCGCCGTGGGCATGGGTGAGCAGGACGGCGGCGGGCTGAAGCTCGTTCTCGCGAACGAAGGCGACGATCTGCTCTGCGTGGGGCGGCAGGCCCGGATCGATGATCCAGCAAGGGCCGCCTTGACGGGTATATATGGTCAAGGAGTTTACCGCGAACATGGGGTCGTTGGTTTGGTGGAAGTTGTACATTTCTTTCTCAGCGTGTGTCGGCGATGTTCTGCGTCTCGTCGAGCACCTGTCGTGCATTGGCTGCGAATCGACTCTGAGGGCACACCGATAGCAGATTCTGACAACGGCGTCGAGCCGTTTTGATGTCACCGTTTTGAAGTGCCTCCACTGCGGCCTGCCAGAGAGTCTCGGCCGCTTGTCTGGTCGCCCGCTGATCCTGGGAGGCCAGTTGTGCTGCGACGGCGGGCGTGGAGTCCACAGCCTGCCGTCGCTTCTTTGCTGCCACCGAGAGGGACGAGGGGTAGAACGCCCGCTCGATGATCAGAAGCTCCTGCCGGGCAGCTACTAGTTCCTCTCGCTCGATCAGCCTCTCCGCTTGCCTGAGCGCTTCCTGGCCCGCTGCTTGAAGACCTTGCAGGAGATCGACCGCTTCTGCCGCCTGATCGGCGAAGTGCGACCGACGGTGTCGGACGATCCCTTCGAGCAGGAACGCCGCCGGGCCAGGAGACGCGGAGGCACCGTCGCACATGCGCCGAGCGCGGTTCAGTACCTCCCTGGTCTGTTTGCGACAGGCGGACTCGAACCAGGCCAACGCCGATTGCCCGATCTGGCGACTGAGCACGTGGCCAATGGGCGGACGTTCGACGGTAACGCGCGCCCCGGCGCCGCGCAGTAAGTACAGACCGTCGCGCATCCGTGGCCGGTTGAGGTCTGCCTCTCCGACTGCGTAAAACAGCGGCACGTCCTGTCGTTTGGCGGCCATCTCTGCGGTCACGGTTGGGGGTACGTAGTTGGCGGTGACCGCTACGGCGCTGGCCGGGAAATCTTCTGCGTATAGCAGGTGGAAGGCCATCGCACCGCCGGCGGAGTGTCCGGTGAGCAACAGCCTCTGAGGGTCGTAGCTGACGGTCTGCTCGACGTGGCTGCGCAACTCCTCCAGGAATGCCAGATCGTTGTCTCGCCAGCCCTCGGCCACTCCTTGAGGAGCCACGAAGATGAATGGCAGTTCGGCGTCCAGGGACAGCCAGAACGACAGAATGTCGGAAGCCCGGGTCTCCGTCCCGTGCAGGCATACTATCAGCGGGTAGCGCGTGTCGGGATCCATGCGGGCCGGACGGGCCAGCCAGTAGTGGCCGCGCGGCAGATCGACACGTTCAATCGACCGGTCG
>JANQGB010000645.1 GCA_028277545.1 Phycisphaerae bacterium
CCGAAGGACAGCGTATGGCACCATTACGCGGTGCGGCCCAGTCGCCACGCGGTGCAGGGGGCGCCGACCAGTCCGGCCCTGGCCAACCTGGCGGTGGCCCGCCTGGACCGGCGCCTCAGCGGCCTGGCCCGCAAGTTCGAGGCTAACTACACGCGGTACGCTGACGACCTGACCTTCTCCGGGGGCGAGCCGTTCAAGCGGGGGATGATTCGCTTTTTGCCGCTGGTAAGGAAGATCATCCGGTCGGAGGGATTCATGCTCAACGCCCACAAGATGCGCTTCATGCGGCCGGGGCAACGGCAGGAAGTCACCGGCGTGGTGGTCAACAGCAGGACCAACGTCCGGCGCGAGGAGTACGACCGACTCAAAGCCATCATCCATAACGCTGCCAAGGCGGGGTCACTGGAGAGTCAGAACCGCGACGAGCATCCCGACTTCCGCGCCTATCTTCTGGGTCGGGCGGCTCATGTCCGGCAGCTCAACCCGGAGCGTGGACAGCGGCTTATTGAGGCGCTGCGTGCATTGAATTAGACATGCCCCGAGCTTATAGCTGCGCTGGGACAACAAGGCACCTCGGCGTGGCCTATCGGCGGCTACGGGCAACGTGCTGAGCGTGTTCTCCTCCGCCCCGCCGGGGCGGAGATCTTCGGGGCGCGGACGCGTCCACGGGTTCCGTTTCACTCCACCCGTGGCCATGCGCCTCCGCCCTTCCAGGGCGTCCGCTGGGCACGCATTTGGATTTGGCAGCCTGCTGCCGGGCGGGCATCATGCTGTGCAAGAACGGGGACGTTATATGGCACGCTACAGCGGGCCAGCGTAGATGGGCAAGCAGTGTATGGGTTGCTTCATCGACGTTCGGGCGTCCGCGCGAACTGAAGTTCGCGGCTCTTCAGGATCGAACGTTATTAAGGCACTGCACCAAAAGCACAGCGTTATGTTCTTCGTACCGCAGGCTTCCAGGCGGCAGAAACGCGATACCGATGCAGGCAGGATGCCTGCGGTACGCGCCAAGATGACTGCGGTACGAAGGCGTGACGACTTTGCGTCGTACCGCTATATGGTGCTGCTGAAGATGGTATTTCCGGAGGCCGGAGTTGGTTGTTACTCGTAGCGCAGCGCTTCGACCGGGTCGAGGCGGCTGGCCCGCCAGGCGGGGTAGAGTCCACTGATCACACCGGTGGCGATGGCCACGCCCACCGCGATCAGGACAATCTGCGGGGCCAGAACCGGCTTGAGGGGGGCGAGGTTGGCTTCGACCACGTCGTTAAGCATCATGCCCAGCAGAATACCCAGCGGGGCCCCCACGATGCAGATCATGCTGCTCTCGGCCAGGAACTGGGTGAGGATGTCGCCGCGCTGGGCGCCGACCGCCATCCGCACGCCGATTTCGCGCGTGCGCTCGGTCACTGAAACCAGCATGATGTTCATGATGCCGAACCCGCCGACCACCAGCGAGATTCCGCTGATGGCGAAAAACACCGACTGCCAGATGCGGGTCAGCTTGCTGAACTGGTCGAAGAGCTCCTTCTGGGTAACGACGCTGAAGTCGTCGTCCTCGCCGAGCTGCAGCCGGTGGTTGCGGCGCAGAACGCTGGCGATGGCGGAGCGGGTGTCGTCCTGCTCGCCTTCCTCGACGCCGCGGACACAGATCTGGGTGAGGGCCCGAGCGTTGAACATGGCTTTGGCCCGGGAGATGGGGATATAGACCTGGCTGTCGAAGTCGCTGAACCCGACCAGGCCC
>JANQGB010000668.1 GCA_028277545.1 Phycisphaerae bacterium
GTCAAGTGGTTGGGGCGGCAACGTGCCAAGGTGGCCGCGATGTCCTTTGGCGGGGCCTGATTCGGCTGGGTGGGGTCTGTATTAGCCTTTTCTGGCGCCTATCAGGCGGGGTAGAACCTGAATCCCCCTACGCCCACACACCAAGCCATCCGGGCCAGACTTCGACTCGGATATATTCCGACCCAGGCGTCGGAACCCAGCCAATCACGCTCCATGGCCCGCAGAGACTAAAACGACAAGCCCTGCGCAGCAAGGGGTGGGGAATCGAAACTCGCTCGACTGAGTGCCCCAACCCTTGCGCAGAGATGGTGAAGGCAGGGTGCCCCATCACTTGCGCAGCAAGGGATGGGAAATCCAAACTCCCTCGGCAAGCCGCGTCAGGCCGCCTGCGCCGACGTGCGGGCGGCAATGAGAATAACACCCGCCAGAATCAGCCCCACCCCCACCCATTGCCCTGGCGTCATACGTTCGTTCAGCAACAGGTAAGCCACCGTGGCGATAATCGCGTACCCGCCACCAACCATGACCGGGTACGCCAGGCTGATCTTCAGAGTCGGGCTCTGAAGGGCGAACATGTAGAACGCGGCGTTGAGGCCGAAGCAGATCAACCCAGCCATCAGCACCGGACTGAGCAGCACGGTCCGTACTGCCGCGGGCAGGCCGTCCTGAAGCAGGCCCCCGGCCTGTTCGACCTTGTTCATGCCCGCTTTCATCATCAGGTTGGCACAGGCGTTCAGCACCAGCGCGGTGGCCAGGGCGACGACGTATTTCATAGGTTGCTCCTAGCAGCAACGGTGACGGGCGATCACGACCTCAGCGCCTGTCAATGCGCGGTCATTCCACAAATCCCCACGACCTGCCGCGCAAGGCACAGCGCACCCTGCCGAGCGGACCCAGGTGCTGTGCCTCAAAACCACTGAATCGTAACGAGCCGCGAACTTCAGTTCGCGCGGACGCCCGAACGTCGACGACACACCCTCCACGCTTAGGCCGAACACGCCGGAGATTTTGAGGCACTACACCACCCGGGCCGCGGGCATGGTAGGCGGAGAGCACTGACCGAACAAGCGACGCGCCGCGAATGTACGGCCTACTTGAGCTTCAGCCGCACGCGGCAGCGGCCGGGGTCGGGATGAGGTTCCTCAGTGAAGCCCAGCTTACGGGTGAGCTTCAGCATGGCCTGGTTGTCCGCCAGCATCTCACCGGCAATCGCTTCAGTGCCGCGACTCTGGCAGTAGCGGATGATCTTCTTCATCAGGGCGCTGCCCAGCCCGGACCGCTTCAGGTCGGAGCGCACCATCACCGCGAAGTCGGCTTGGGTGTTATTCGGATCGACCACCACGCGAACCACCGCCAGGGTCTCCGTGTCACCCTGTTCGTTGGGAGCCGTGGCGATAAAGGCCATGTCGCGGTCGTAGTCGATCTGCACCAGGCGGGCCATCTCCGTAGGCGGAATATCGCGGGTGACACCCAGCAAGCGGTAGTAGAGGTCCTCCGGAGTTATGCGCGAGACGAACTCGTTGTGGGCCGGCTGATCCTCCGGACGGATCGGACGGACGAAGACCTCGCGCCCCGCCGGCAGCGTGATGGTCTCCTCCAGCTCGCGGGGGTAGGGCCGGATGGCCAGACGCTCGGCGCTAACGCCGGCCGGTCCGACTCGCACCCGGGCGTCGAGGGCGAGCACGCCCCGGTCGTCGGCAAACAGCGGATTGATATCCAGTTCCACGATCTCGGGCCGATCGACGATCAACTGCGAAATCTGGATCAAGGTCAGACAGATGGCGTCAAAGTCCGCCGGCGGGCGGTCCCGGTACCCCTTGAGCAGCCGGGAAACCTGGGTGCGTGAAATCAGGTGCCGGGCCAGACTCATGTTCAAGGGCGGCAAAGCCACTTCCCGGTCAGCGATTACCTCAACCGCGGTCCCCCCGCGCCCGAACAGAATGACCGGGCCGAAGATGGAATCAGTGGTCATGCCAATGATGAGTTCCTGGGCCATCGGCCGGGAGGCCATCTTCTGCACCGTGAAGCCCGTCAGGTGGGCATCGGGGAAGCGCTTGGCGACACGGGCCAGCATGGCTTCCGCTGCCGCCTCGACCTCGTCCGCTGTCGCCAGGCCCAGGACCACACCGCCGACATCAGACTTGTGGGTGATGTCCGGAGACAGGATTTTCAGCGCCACGGGAAAGCCGATCTCTCCGGCCGTGGCCGCCGCCTTGGCCGGAGTGGCGGCCACGCGGGTCTCGACGACCGGAATGCCATAGGCGGCCAACACCTGTTTCGCTTCCGGCTCCGTGAGCAGCTCGCGGTTCTCCAGCAGCGCCTTCTCAATCACTGACCGGGCCCCACCGGGCGTGGGTGTGAAATCTGTCGGAGCGGAAGGCGGCACCTGCGTGAGGATGTCCTGATTGCGGTGGTAGCGCACCATGTGCATGTAGGCTCGCACCGCGTTCTCCGGCGTGTCGTAGGTAGGAATGTTGGCATCCGCGAAGATCCGGCGAGCCCGCCCTGCTGCCTCTCCGCCCAGCCAACTGGTGAGAATGGGCACCTTCGCCTGTCGCACGATGTCCACAATGCCGCGTGCGGCCGCTTCCGGTGGTGCAATGGCACTGGGGGCGTTCATAACCAGAATGGCGTCCACGCCAGGGTCGGCCAGCAGGATGCGCAGGGAGTCTAAATAGGTCTGGGCGTCGGCGTCGCCGATCATGTCCACGGGGTTTCCGTGCGACCAGTTCCCGGGAAGCAGGTCCTGCAGCTTGCGCATGGTGTCGTCGGAGAACTCGGCCAGCTTGCCCCCGTTGGCGATGAGCGCGTCGGTAGCGATCACGCCGGGACCGCCCCCGTTGGTGAGGATCGCCAGGCGGTCGCCGCGAAGCGGCTGCGAGCGAGCCAGGGTCTCGACGGCGTCAAACAGCTCGTCGAGGTCGTATACCCGGAGAATGCCCGCCCGGCGCAGGGCGGCGGCGTAGACGTTGTCGGCGCCGGCCAAGGCCCCGGTATGCGAGGCGGCGGCCCGGGCACCCTCGGCGTTACGCCCCGCCTTGATGACCAGCACCGGCTTGTTGCGGGCGGCCGCCCGGGCGGCGGACATGAATTTCCGGGCCTCGTCAGCGCCGATGGACTCCATGTACAGGAGGATGGCCGTCGTCTCAGGGACCGCGCCCAGGTAATCGAGCACGTCGCCGAAATCGATGTCCGCGCAGTTGCCCAGCGAAACGAAGTGCGAGAAGCCGATACCCTTGTCTCGGGCCCAGTCGAGCGTGGCGGTGCAGAAGCCACCTGACTGAGAGACAAACGCGATCGAGCCGGGCTCAATCTCCGTGTGGGCGAACGTGGCGTTCAGACCCAGCCCCGGAATGAGCAGACCCACGCAATTCGGGCCCAGGATGCGGACCAGGTGCGGCCTGGCGGCGTCGAGCATGGCCTGCTGCAGGGTGGGTCCGCCGGGGTGCTCCTGGACGGAGAGCCCGGCTGTGATCACCGCCGCCCCTCTGGTGCCGCGTTCGCCCAACTGATGGATCAGCCCGGGCACGGTGGCCGGCCGGGTGCAGATAACCGCCAGGTCGGGCGTGACCGGCAGGCTCGCCACGTCGGGATAGGTCAGCACACCGGCGACGGCCTCGTACTTCGGGTTAACCGGCATGATCGGGCCGCTGAACCCGGAGCGCAGCAGGTTACGCATTACCACCCCGCCGATGCTCTGGGGACTGTTGGAGGCCCCGATGATCGCAACCGAACCCGGGTCGAACAACGATTCCAGATGACGCACGCTCATGGCATACACTCCAGTTTCAGAGCGGCACAGTGTAGAAGGCCCGGGCCTGCCTGCCAAGAACAGTTGCCAAGCGGTTTGGTTGACGGTATCACCTCAGCAGCCCGGTCCGGAGAGACCGCGCCGGGAGACGCCGTGACGATAATGCGAATCAGCAACTCCGTAGGAAAGGACTGTCATGTCGCGCTTCATCCCGATGGTGATAGTGTGGGCGGCGGCAGCAGCGACTGCTATGGGTGAACAGATGAAAGCGCCGGCCGTCGTCCCCCTGCCGGCCGTGATGACCGCCCAGCCGGGCACGTTCTCAGTCACGCCGCAGACCCGAATCCTGACCACCGCTGAGAACGCGGAACTCCGAGCCATAGGACAATACCTGGCCGACTGGTTTCGAAATGGCACGGGCTATGAGCTGGCTATCGACCGGGTCGAAGGCCCGGCCCAAGCACCCGACGGGGCAATTGTGCTGACCACGCAGGACGCCAAACCGGACCTGGGATACGAGGGCTACGAGCTGACCATCACACCGCGGCTGGTCACGCTGCGCGCTCCACAACCGCGTGGCGTGTTCCGCGGCCTGCAGACCATCAGGCAGTTGCTTCCTCCGGAGTTGGAACGCCCCGGCGGTGTTACGGGGCGGGCGTCCTTTGAAGTCCCCTGCGTGGCCATCAGCGACCAGCCCCGCTATCAGTGGCGCGGCATGTTGCTGGACTGTTGCCGCCACTTCATGACCAAGGAGTTCGTCAAGCGCTACATCGATCTGCTGGCCTATCACAAGATGAACGTGCTGCACTGGCACCTGACCGAAGACCAGGGCTGGCGGATCGAGATCAAAGGCCGGCCGCTGCTGACGGAAATCAGCGCCTGGCGCGGTGAGGACCGCTACGGCGGGTTCTATTCGCAGGACGACATCCGCGAGGTCGTGGCCTACGCGGCCAGCCGGTACATCACCGTGGTACCGGAGATCGAAATGCCGGGACACTCGCAGGCAGCACTGAGCGCTTATCCTGAGCTGTCCTGCACCGGCGGCCCCTTCGAGGTAGGCACTCGGTGGGGCATCTACGAGGAAGTCTACTGCGCCGGTAACGAAGCGACCTTCAAATTCCTGGAAGAGGTTCTGGCGGAAGTGATGGAGCTGTTTCCGTCGGAGTTCATTCATATCGGCGGCGACGAGTGCCCCAAAACGCGCTGGAAGGCGTGCAGCAAGTGCCAGGCACGCATCAAGTCGGAAGGTCTGGCGAACGAACACGAGCTGCAAAGCTACTTCATCCGCCGGATGGAGAAGTACCTTAACGATCACGGCCGGAGGA
>JANQGB010000689.1 GCA_028277545.1 Phycisphaerae bacterium
CTGACGGCGTCGATGCCGCCTTCGACTATGGAGTTGTTGGGATTGTCGGCCACGCTGAAACGGACCCGGATCTGGTCAGTCAGGGGCACATAGTCCGCGATCCGCTTCGTCCGTTCGGCCCAGCCGGAGCTGTCGGGAACACTCTCTATCAGGATCCACGACGCGCCGTCGTCGCTGGTGATGGTGACCTCCATAAAGTCCTGCGATGGCGGTACGTCGTCATCGCACGAAAACCAGCGGGCGTATTCCAGCATCGGGTCGTTGGCAGAGCTGAGATCCAGGAGGGGCGAGATCAGCATGGTCGGTCCGCCGTCCACGTCGGAGTTGCCCGCGGCGTTGCCGGTCAGGTAGCACTGGCCCGAGCCGTCGAAGTCGGCCAGCGGGTCGCCTCGGCTACCGTCGCCGATCGGCGCTCCTCGCTCCCAACTGCCGGCGGTCAGGTCGACGTTCTCCACGGTCCAGCCCTGCCCGATCTCGAAATCATCCTCCAGCACGGTCACCAATTCGCCAACTCCCGCGACGAAACTGTTCTGGGGCGCGTCCGCCGGCGCGTAGACCATGCCGGCCGTACTGCCCTCGGCCGAGAAGTAGAAACGGGCCATTACGCCGCAGTCAGCGGCCGGCAGGACAGCGCGGTACAGAGCGCCGCCCAGCGCCTCGAGCGGCACCGTTTGCAGGGCTTCGTCGCCCAAGCGGTAGTACAGGGTCGGGCTGTCGGGTACGACGGCCTGACCGATCGGGAGAATCTCGACGTCAACTGGAGTCTCTTCGCTGGAGGACAGCAAGCTGGGCACGCCGTTGGGAAACTGGATCCTCAGGCTTATGGCGGGCGCCATCCCCAGATTGGGATTGCCCCATAGCGCTCCCCACTCGAAAGTCTCGTACTCGTTGTAGTACCACGACCCGTTCACATACATTTCTCGCAGGGCCCACTGCAGGGCCTGGCCCTGCGTGTAGTCGCCCGACGTGACACAGGAGGTGAAGAGGTAATCCAGTGACGGCGTGCTGCCGTCCTCGGGGTCGTCCCAGCCGGGATAGCCGAAGGCCACCTTGGTGGCCCCGACAAAGCCGATACTGCCCTGCTGCAGCATGGCTTGGCCGATGTTCAGGTGGTCGGTATCGGAGTTGCTGCAGGCCGCCGCGAAGATGATGGCCGGGTAGTCGTCGTTCAAGTAAGGACAATCAGAGGCGCTGATAAACGCCGGTGCCCCCAAACCCATGATGTGAGGACTGGTGGGGGAGCCGTGGCCGGCCCAGTTCACGAAGGCGAGCTTGCCGGCCGACCAGACGTCCATGGCGTTCTCGTGCAGAAGGGGCATATCACAGTCGTAGGCAGACCAGGCGCCGGAGTTCTGCTCGTACATCCTGGTCATGGTCCAGTCCGACATCCAGGGCTGGTCGACCTTGGCCTCCATCAGCACGGCGTTGTCGGTGTCCGCCCAATAGAACGCGCCCAGCAGCAGCATGTTCTTCTTGAAGGTCGGGTCGTCGCTCTGCTCGTAGGCGATGGACTTCTCGCAGATGCTCAAGACCGTGGCCGGGTCGCTCCAGGGGATACGGCCCACGTTCACCTCGGTGTAGAAGTCGATAGGGTCGGAGTCCTCGCCCCAGCGATGGTCTCCGTCCGCGTCCCAGGATTCGGCGTCGGGCAGCGACAGTTCGGCGTAGTAGTAGTCCGTCTCCGGCTTTCCGTAGCCCATATCCTGCCAGGTGCGGCGCATGGGCACGTCGTCGTAGTGGCCGACCATCAGCACGTCGAGGATGCCCCATTGGCTCGAGGGGTACTTGTCGCGGAGGAAGTTCCTCATCTTCTCGGCCAGGTCGTAGCCGCTGTAATTGGCGTTGATCCACGAGGTGGTCACTACCTCCACCGTTCGGCCCTTCTGCGTTTCCCAGTTGGCAAGAGGCGCAACCGCCGAGGTCAGCGAGTCCAGCGTGATGATCACGTAATCGTGGAGCCCGCCGTCTGCGGCCCTCGTGGCCGGTTGCCAGGCGGCGGCTTCTGCGTAGTTAACGATGATTTCCTCCGCAATACGCTCAGTCCTGACCAGACGGTCGACGCGTACCTGGCGCCGCTCGTCGGGCAGCCGGTAGTCCACCCGGACGGTTACTTCCGGGTAGTGCACCAGGCGCCCCGACTGGGGGCGGTAACTAAAGGGGGTGATCCTGACGTCCACCAGGTCATACGCGCGGTAACCGGCGTTGCGCACCCGCTCGCCGACGCTACCGGGATACGGCTCATCGCTCCCGTACACCGATTCGTGGTTTCTCTGGTATCGTTGCTGATCCGCAGCGTAGAGGTCCGGATTCTCCTCACCGATCACCCGAGGCAAGGGAGCCGGCGCGACGTCGTACACGCCAGGGAGTAATGTCCCCTCACCGGGGTCAAACGAGACGCCCGTGACCTCGGCGCCCGGCGGGACGGCAATGGCGAAGATCTTGGACGGCAGGAGCGGTTTGCCGGGGATTAGCAGAGTCCCCAGGTCCTCGGCGGTGATCTTATGCCCCTGAGGCGTGGCCGACACCTGGTACTCTCCCGTCTGAATGGTCACCTCAACGGACCCTGACGCGGGCGGGGACTTCGTTGGCTCTTCTGCGGCCGCGACAGCACCGCTCATCACCGCACCGAAAGCGGCAGCCACCGCGAGCAATGCGCTCCACAGAGCTACCGACGCCTGGGCACCCCGATCGCAACTTCCGTTTCCGTGTTCCGCTCGGCACCGCTTCATTTGTGGTCTCCTTACGCGACGTCCCCGTTCCGACGGTCCTGACTCCCGTATACTAGCAGAAAACGCGTTCTATCTCAGCCAAAATGGCCGTCGGGCGGCGCCGGGTGCTCCGGCTCTCGAGCCTCGGTGGTTTCACTGCTGTGTGGTTGGCAGTTGCCTGACCTCGCCGGACAGAGGGCCGGCGCTGGGTTCATTCTGCGGCAGAACTAACGCGATTCCAGTGACGCTCGTCACAGGTGGCAGGTCGAGCGGCCACAGCGGGGCGAGCAGGAACTTGCCTGGGTGGCGGCAGTACGCCGAGGAGAACGACGACGCCGGCCGGACTACCGCCGCATTCGGTGGCCGGTCGAGCGGGAGTCGAGCGGCTGGCGTCTGGCGGGTCTCGGCGCGGGGCAGGCTGGTACCGCGGCGACATCGCGGTAGAGGGGCGGGATCAACCTTGGGGAGCCAGCGTTCGTTGTCGGTGGGCCTCAAACAGGCAGACGCCGGTGGCGACGGACACGTTCAGGCACTCGACTGTGCCGGACATCGGTATTCGAACCAGTTCGTCGCAATGCTCCAGCGTCAGCCGGCGCATCCCGGAGCCTTCGAACCCCATGACCAGCGCCAGCGGACCGGTCAGGTCGCAGTCGTAGAGCGTCTTCTTGGTGGCGTCCGCAGTGCCGACGATGCGAACGCCGTCGCCCTGCAATTCGCCAAGTGT
>JANQGB010000728.1 GCA_028277545.1 Phycisphaerae bacterium
CGTGCGCTGGACGACTTCGTGCCCACAAGAGCAGCCGCGCCGATTCCCGACTCGCTTGCGGCGACTCCGGAGGCCGGTGCACGGTATGGCTGATGCGAGCCTGCGCGGGCACGAATGACAGTTCCACCGTAGGTGGCGTCGCTGACGAAGGGCTCCGCCAACTTGTCGTGCAACGCTTCCATTTCGAGCGGCGTTAGCTGCCAGTCCGCCTGGCCGGCGGGCATGGTCAGGTCCAGGTGCAGGATGTTGCCGCGCCATTCGAGGCGATCAACCGTGGTGCCTGGTGGCAGGGCGGACGACTCTATTGCTGTGAGAGTTGTGGTCCACGGCTCCAGGCCCGAACCGGTCAGGGCGGCGGGTGACGCGGTACTGCCACCAAATGAAGGCGCGATGATCATAATCGAGCCAAGCAGACAGGCTGCCAGGCCGGATGCCAGTTTGCGCTGCATGGTTGCTTCCCTCCCCAGGCAGGTTACAGGTTCTCATGTCGGCCGGCGATGCGGCGGCCGGGCTCCCGCCCACATGAGCAGGCAGGCTTAAACGCCCCCATAATCAGTTTACTTCGCGCCAAGCGGCGTATTCAAGGGTCCGCTGCAAATCCGATCTGCCCGCCGGTCCCGGTCGTTCTTGCCGGACTTATCGGATGTCACGGGGCGCGCGTCCTTCACGCGCCATCGTCACTCGGCGATGCCAGCCATCTCCTGAATCACCGGGACCAGCACCTCGCGGCGGGAATGCCGTGTTGCTCGCTGCTTGCTGTCCTGGGCGGTGAGTTCCTCGTCCTGCGAATCGAACAGCGATGAATAGGCGAAGACGCAGAAGTTGCCGGTCTTCTCCTCGGCGATGGCGATCTGCTCTTTGACGGCCTGGATACCGGCGTCAACAGAGGCGTGCCGGCCGAACCAGAGTCCCGGGACGATGGGGGCCGCGGGGTCGTCCGCCATCCAGGGGTCGATGCGCCCCGCGAAGGTGTCCGGGCTGTCCGTGTAGTTCATCAGCAGCACGATGTCAATTATGCCCTCGTCGATCCACTGCCTTCCATCCTGGAAGTGGTGCAGGGCACGTTCTCGTACCGAGCCCACAGCCGCCGAGAGCGCGGCCTTGGGCTTGGTGTGTCGCATCATGGCATGGATGTCCGCCACCAGCTTGCTGACCTGGTCGGTTCGCCAGCGGCTCCAGGCCTCCTTGTCCTGGTCCGGCGTCAAGCCGGTCTCCGCGAGGTACAGGTCCAGAGTTGCCTGATCGCGGGAGTAGTCCAGCCCAGAGCCCTTCGGCGTGGCCGGCGGCTCGTTCGGGAAGCGGATGTAGTCCATGTGCAGGCCGTCGACGTCGTAGTTGGCGACCAGGTCCTGGAACACGTCCACGATGTACTCGCGCACCTCCGGCAGGCAGGGGTTCAGGCTGACGTAGAAGGAGCTGAGCGCCTGTCGATTGCCGTGCTGATCGTACCAGAACCAGTCGGGATGCTTGTTGTAGAGTTGCTCCGGGTTGGCCGGCGGCTTCTTGCCGCGCCAGGCCGGCATGACGTTCACCCAGGCGTGCAGCTCGACGTCGCGGTCGTGCGCTTCGCGACAGGCCAGGGCCAGCGGATCGAAGCCCGGATCGGCACCGCCCAGTTCGTCGGCCCAGGGCTCGAAGGCCGACTTGTAGAAGGAGGTGCCGTTGCCGCGAACCTGGAACAGCACGGTGTTGAACCCCGCAGTAGCGCAATTGTCGATGATGCGGCTGACGTCGTCCGCGGTCTTGTAGTCGTAGCGGGTCACCCAGATGGCCCGTATGGGGCCGCCGGTTTGAGGTCCGGTCTGGCAGCCGGTTGAGGTCAGCAGAGTGGCCGCCAGGGCGACTGCTACGAGGGTGTGCGTTTGAAAACGTCCGTTCATGTCAGGCCTCCTTCAACATTGTGCCAGCGGGAGACACGAGTCCACCGCGGCCCATGGCAGATAGTGTTTGCTCGCTAAGCCGCGTCGCTCCGTCTTCGGGCCAGCAGGTATCCCCAGAAGAACGCCACCGCGCTGCCGGCCGGCACGTACCAGGGCCAGGAGATGGCCTCGCGAATCGGCTCGCCTTTGTCATCGAGACCACCGTCGCGGTAGCCGTAGTAATTCACTACCAGCATGGCCGCAATGCCGGCGACCAGGACGAGAGTCTGAACCACATACGGCAGCACGGGCTGCCGATCGACCGTTTGCCGCACCAGCAGCGCTATCCAGGTTACCAACAGTCCGGCGCCGGCGATCCAGCAGACGTAATGCGTCCAGGGCTGATGCCAGACCATGCCGAATACGAAGAACACTGATAGCGGCGCCGACCACATGAAGCCGCGCCCATCTATGCGCAAGGGCAGGAACGATAGCGCGAAGCCGGCCAGTAGGGCGCCTCCCGTGAAGCCAACCATGGCCAGGCCCAAGTCGAGGATCGACTTGTAATGCTCGGCGACTGATTGGGCCAGGTAGGCCATGACACATAGGACTGCGCCCCAGAACACGACCATGATCCGTCCTACCAGCACGGAACGTCGGTCTTCAGCGGTTGTCTCGCCCGATTCGGCCAACCCTTCGAGATCGGCCGAGAGAGACACTTCGACGCCGCGTTTTCTCAACCTCCACTCTCGCCAGGGATTGTAGAAGGCGGACATCACCACCTGGCTGAGCGCCGTCAGTATCCCCATCAAACTCGAAATCGCGGCCGCGAAGATAGCGGCGATGATTAGCCCCTTCAGGCCGGTCGGGATCTTCTCCAGAATGAAGATCGGGAAGATCCTGTCAGGTTTCTTGTTGTACATCTCCAGGGCTTCGCCGCGGAGCATTGGGAAGTCCTGGTGGGCCTCGAGGGCCAGGAATTCGGCAGACGTGTCCGGCGGAGGCGTCTGCTTGTAGTAAGCGAACAGCCCGACGCCGACGAGCATCACCGTGATGGTCACCACTTGGCTGGCAACGCTGGTGATGATGGCGATGCGGGCGTCCCGTTCGTTCTTACAGCAGAACATACGCTGGGCCAGAAGCTGGTCCGTGCCGTAGGCCCCTAGCCCACCCCATGTGCTGGCGATTGCCGCTGTCCAGATGGTGTATTGCCGGAAGGGGCTGATATCGTCGTCGAAGAAAGTGAACTTGCCCCAGGTGCCGGATCCCTTCGCCTCCCAGCCCACACGAAGCATCTCGAAGAAGCCGCCTTCGAGGTTGACGGCCACAGTGACCAGAGCCACGAACGCTCCCAACAGGAAGACCAGGAAGAGGATCACGTCGGTCCAGATTACGGTGGTTATACCGCCGATCAGCGTCCAGCCCACCGAAACCACACCGATGAAGAAGATCGCCCAGGCCAGGGCCGGAAAAGCCGAGTTGGCCTCGAGCCAGAGCAACTGGTCCCGCAGGACGACCATGAGCACTTCAGCCGTCAGGTAGACGCGGGCTGACTGTCCCAGAATACCGCCCAGCGAGAAGAGCACGCTGGTCATGGAACGCACCCGGCCGCCCAGTTGGTTGCCCATGTAGTCGTAGGGGCTATATATCTCGCGCTTGTAGTAGGCCGGTACCAGGACATAGCCCACGATTACGCGAGCCAGGAAGCTGCCGATCACCCCCAATTGGAGGTACTTGAAGTTCCCCTCCAAATCTACCTTGAAGACAACCGATGGCACGCTGACAAAAGTCAGGGCGCTGATTTCGGTCGCGATGATGGAGCCGCTGACGGCGTACCAGGGCAGCTTGCGCCCGCCGAGAAAGAAATCCCGGATGGAGGCCTGCTTTCCGGCCAGCTTGGTGCCCAGGTAGGTCGTGAAGGCCAGGTAGACCACCACGACCGACCAATCGATCACGCTGAATTGGCTGCTGAGGCTGGCGAGTAGGGGCGTGTTCATCCGTCCTCCGTTTCGAGGATGCGGGCCACGTGGCCGTCGTGTTCCGAAAGAAGCTGTTCCGCTGCCGCTCGCTCGATACTCTTGGCGTGCATCACCAGCGCCGTCTTGACGTGCCCGCCCGAGCGATCGAGCAGTTCTTGGGCGGTGTCCCGGTCCAGGCCGGTTACCGTCTGGATCATGCGCGTGCCCCGGTCCACCAGCTTGCGGTTGGCCCGGGTATTCACGTCCACCATGAGGTTTTCGTAGACTTTGCCGATCCGCACCATGGCGATAGTGGTGACGGTGTTTAGCACCATCTTGGTGGCGGTGCCGGCCTTCATGCGCGTGCTGCCGGTGACCACTTCCGGGCCGACGAGCACGCGGATGGAGACGTCGGCCTCGTCGGTCACGTGCTCGTCGATGACGCAGCCGAAGAAGATAGTCTTGGCGCCCAGTGCCTTGGCCCGTTCGATGGCCCCGTGCACGTAGGGTGTCGTGCCACCGGTGCTGATGCCGAAGATCACATCGTGGGGGCTGACCTGCATTTCATCCATGCGGGCGGCGCCGTGTTCCGGAAAGTCCTCCGCGCCTTCAATGGCCATCCGCAGGGCGTCCCATCCGCCGGCAATCACGCCCTGCACCATGCGCGGGTCGGAGAGAAACGTCGGCGGGCATTCCGGAGCGTCGAGCACGCCCAGCCGCCCGCTGGTGCCGGCGCCCACGTAGATCAACCTTCCTCCGTTCTGAAAGGCGGCGACAACTAGTTCGATGGCTTTGCAGATATCCTCCCGCACGGCGGCCACTGCCTGAGCAACCGTGGCGTCCTCCGCGTTCATCAGGTCGACGGCCTCGGAGATCGACATACGGTCGATTCGCGCCGAGCGGGGGTTGCGCAGTTCGGTTAACAGATGTCCGCGGTCCTGCATTAGATGGACTCCGGTTGTTGTTTGGAGAGATTCAGGCACGGCGCTCGTTGATTGCGGCGATCGCTCTCTTCAGCGGATGGCCAGTGTTGCAGAACCAGCCTCTTCTGGCAACTACTGGCGACAGCGAGGGCCAAACCGTATATAAGGACTCGAAGTTTGCTGAGGGTATCGGCGCTTCCAGGAGTACTGTCGTGAGAGCTTTCGTCCAATCTGCAGCGGTGTTCACTTGTGTGCTGGCATTGGCGGGGTGCCTGCCGGATGCCGGACCGGCCACTGTCGAGCCACAGGCTCCATCCGAAGAGCAGGGTGTCGATCCGCAGTTGTCCGTCGATACGCTGATCGACGCCCCCGCCGGGTTCGTCGAGGATCGTGTGGGATCGGCCGACTATCCGATTCCGCCATACGCCAGGTACCTGGAGGGCGTGAAGATCTGCCTGGACCCTGGCCATGGCGGCGACGCTCACAAGCGAGGCTACAAGCGTGGGCCAACCGGGGTCCGCGAAGCAGAGATGAACCTGCGCGTGGCCAAGTACCTGCGGGCTTTCCTCGAAGCGGCGGGAGCAGATGTTAAGCTGACCCGTGAGGAGGATGTCGATCTGTCGCTGGCCGACCGGGCTGGCGTGGCCAATGCGTGGGGGGCTGACCTGTTCGTGTCCTGCCACCACAACGCCATCAGCAACAAGCCACATGTGAATCGCACGACGGTCTGGTACCACAAGACAGTGGACTACCGCCCGTCGAACATCGATCTGGCCCGCTATCTCTGCGCTGGACTCTACGACACCATCGCCTTGCCGGAAATCACCGGCGTCCCCCTCAAGAGCGACCAGCTCATGTACGAAGACGGATTCGGTGTCTTGCGGAACGCTACTGTAACCGCGGCTCTGACCGAGACGTCGTTCTTCACCAATCCGGAAGAGGAGCAGCGCCTGCGCGATCCGGAATACAACATGCTCGAGGCTTACGGCTTGTTCCTGGCCTTCGCCCGCTACGCGGCCGCCGGCCTGCCGCGGGCCGAGCTTATCGAGCCGGCTGACGGAATGGTCACCGCGGGGCAGCCCGCCAGGCTGGTCTTCCGTCTGGACGATGGCCTGCGTTCTCGCAAAGCCTGGGGCTCCGAGCGGCAGATGATCCTCACCGACTCGATCGCGGTGCGTCTGGACGGCGAATTGTTGCCGCACACCTTCACGAATGAGGGCTATGAACTCACGGCTGAGTTGCCTGCCGACCTTACGCCTGGTGAGCGCTCGGTTGAGGTGCAGTTCCAGAACATGAATAAGAACTCGGTCCTCAATCCGCACTTCACGATCAGCCTGCCATAGCAGGAGAAAGTTCGGTCCTCGGTTTGAGGCTGTCGCGTCTGCTACCGCGCGATAGCCGCGCCGGCTGACGATGAGTGCGAAGGGCGGCGTACGCGTAATCGATCTGGCTACCGGCGCGAGGTTCATGCGTCGTTCAACACCCGCAAGGCCGCTATGGCCGCACCTAACGCCGGGGCGGCACGCAGTTTCGATGACCGGACCAATCCCGGGGCCAACTGGTGATCTTCGGGCACGAGATAGCGCTCCGCCATCTCCGCATCACCTGAGGCTAACACCAGTGCCGCGAGGCAGGCGTCCAGCTTCCGGCCGAACGCGGGCTGGTGAACCGGATCTCCGTAGATCTGCCCCACTCTCTGGCCTATGACCACGCGGTCCAGCAGCAGGCCCCGGTATTCGTGATTCGCGTCCAGCGAGGCGTAGGACCCGCCGCGGTGGCGTACTTCCGCTCGACCGTGCCTTATGGTGTAGATCCGCTCGAAGATAAGTTCGGCCATGATCAGGGCGACAGCGCTCAGCCAGTTTCCGGCAGCGGCCTGACCCACTGTGGCATGGACTTCGGGGAAAGTGCTGGCCGGCTTGTCAGTGCCCGCGGTTGGCAGCAGGTCCGCGTAGATGCGGTTGAGGGTCT
>JANQGB010000765.1 GCA_028277545.1 Phycisphaerae bacterium
CCAGGTAGAAAGCCCAGAGCATCGGGGTCAGGGCGAGCAACGCCGCCACCGCGGCAGCCAGGCGGCCCCAGTCGCGCCGCTGCCGGTATGACTGGATGCTGCCGATGACTACTCCGGCCGCAACCAGCAGGCCCGGGACGAGGCAGGCCGCCAGGAACAACGGGTTGCCAATCGGGTACGACGCCCGCAGCGTCGGGTTGCGCTGGTCGTGATACGAGATGGCCAGCAGCGCGGTCAGCACGCTGACTATGACCAGGGCATAGGCGCTGGCCCGGGCGGTGACCCGGTTCAGCCCCAACCCCAAGCCGAAAGCCCACATCAGCTGGACCGCCAGCACGATGGCACCACCCAGCGCATACTGCCGCTGAGTGCCGGACCACAGCGGGCTGGCCAGGGCCCACAGAGCGAAGGCCAGCATCAGGAACTGCGCCGCCACCAGCGGCGTAATCTGCTTCTTTTTGACGGATGCACCTGCCTCGGTCTGATCCGCCGAGATGACCGTGGTGTCCTCCTCGGACACTGCGTCACCGGCCCGCGGGCGTATACCCAGGGCAAAGGCCAGCGTCAGCATGGCCAGGGCGGATCCGATACCGAAGACCAGGGCCTTGATCTCCACGCCTTTCGAGGTCGTCTGGGTGAACTGCAGGTTAAGCACCTGCACGACAGCGCGCAGCGGCGAGTCGGCCCCCCACTCGACGGCCCCGTCGTGCAGCATCTGGCGGTATGGCCCGCTGGTCAGCAGACAACTGCCCGCCAGGGTAGCCGCCACCAGGCAAACCATGACCACGTGCAGCGGCTTGATCTCGTCGGGGTCGGTGATCCGGATGACTTTCATGTATCGAGAATCTTCCAGCAGTGGACCGTGCCGGCGGTGAGCCGCCGGCCGATTCAGTCCTGGCGTTGGCGCCAAACGACGTCCTCGATGCCGGCCTCACGGTTGGCCAGCCGGGCCCAGGCAAACAGCAGGTCGCTGAGGCGGTTGAGGAACGGGATCACCACCTGGCCTAACTCTTCACGCGCCGCGAGCCTAACCACCGCCCGCTCCGCCCGCCGTGAGATGGTACGCGCCAGATGCAGCCGCACCGCAAATTCGCAACCGCCGGGTAACACGAAGTTGGCCAGCGGCTCGACCTGCCGATCGGCGTCGTCTATCCAGCTCTCCAATTCCGTGACGTCCTGCTGCGCCAGCGGCGGCGTGGTCAGTTGCCCGTCAGGGTCGGCCAGCTCCGCCCCCAGCACGAACAACTGGTCCTGCAGATGCCGGATGCGGACCAGCCAGGCGTCATCCTGGCAGCCGGCGGCCGCCAGCCCCAGCGCGGCGTTGAGTTCGTCGACCTCGCCGTAGGCTGACACGCGCAGGTCATCCTTGCCGAGGCGTCGCCCGCCGGTGAGCCCCGTCTGCCCGTCGTCACCGCTCTTGGTGTATAGTTTCATACGCACTTGCCGTCTGAGCAGTTCGCATTATAGACAGCGCATCACGCGCAGCAATCGAGGCGACTTACAGCGCCTCGGGGGGCGCCGAAAGCCGCGGTTCAATGCTTGAAGTGCCGTGTTCCGGTGAAGATCATCGCCAACCCGCGTTCGTTGCAGGCGGCGATGGTGTCAGCGTCACGCTTCGAGCCGCCCGGTTGGATGATGGCCCTCACCCCCGCATCCGCCAGAATGTCCGGCCCGTCGCGGAAGGGGAAGAATGCATCGGAGGCCGCCACCGAGCCGTTTAGCTGGTCTTCGTGCCCGTTCTCCTTGGCCAACCAGGTTGCGATCCGGCAGCTCATCACCCTGGACATCTGCCCGGCCCCGTTGCCGATGAGTCTGCCGTCTTTGCAGACAGTGATGGCGTTGCTCTTGGTGTGTTTGCACACCAGCCAGGCCAGGCGGAGGTCGGCCATCTCCTGCTCAGTGGGCTGGCGCTCGGTGACCACCTTCCAATGGTATTCGTTCAGTCCGACCAGGTCACGGTTCTGAACAAGCATGCCCCCGGCGATGCGCTTGAAGTCCATCTCCTCCGGGTCAGGCGTGGTGGCCAGGTCTCCGACATCGAGCAGTCGGACCCGCTCGCCCCACTTCTTGCGCGTGCGGATGAGTTCGACGGCCTCTTCCTGGAACGTCGGTGCCAGCCAGACCTCGACGAAGAACCCGCCGGCACCGGCCTGCTTACCCCAGCGGCCGTAAGTGTCCATCACCGCTTCGGCGAACTCGCTGGTTATCTCGAAATCACAGGCCAGAATGCCGCCCATGGCCGCGTTGGGATCACCCAGGTATGCCTGCTGATAAGCTTCGACTGGATCCAAGCAAACGCCCACACCGCAAGCGTTCGTGTGCTTGATAAACACACACACAGCAGTGGATGGTGTGCCACCCAGGTCCGGCTGACCGGAAGCTTCTTCATGTGTGGCACCGGCATCTTGCCGGTGGGCAGTTTCTTCACTTGTGGCACCGGCATCTTGCCGGTGGGCAGTTTCTTCACTTGTGGCACCGGCATCCTGCCGGTGGGCAGTTTCTTCACTTGTGGCACCGGCATCCTGCCGGTGCAGGGCCTCTGCCCCACTGCCGGTGACGACTCCCCCAGCCTCAAAGCCAGCATCACTCTGCCAGACCCAACTGTAATCGCTGCCCAGACCAGCCCGGCCCGGATTAGTGTCGATGTACTCGCAGGTCTCCCGAAACTCCTGTTCATGGCGCATGATTCGGTCCCAGTTCTCATCCAGCCACACGGGGCCAGTCCTTCCGAGGACCTTGTTGATCTGCTTGGCGCTGTAGCTCTTGATGCTGTGGAGGAGTTCGCCGAGGGAGACGGTCTCTCCGCCTTCATCGTGGTATGGGGTCAGCAGCATGTGCACGTGGTCGGGCATGACTACGGCTACGTGCAAGCTCATCTTCTGGCCGTGCCAGTACCGGCAGGAGTCGAGCACTATTTCCCTGGCCTGCTCCGGTAGTTCCCCCTCCCGCACCTTGAACGTAACGAAGTAGGTCCGCCCCGGAGTCTGGATGTGGGGCAGGTTTCGGCGGGTGTACCCTTCTTCGGCAAGCCTGTCCCACTTCGTACTGCACCGGCAAGATGCCGGTGCCACATTTTCACCGGCAGGATGCCGGTGCCACACTCGCTCATGACACAGTTGAGCACCTGCCGCCGCTTGCCGGCTCAGCTCTGCGCACAGGTCAAGGGCGGCGTTCGCATCGGTGTAGTTGTTGAACGAAAGCTCTGCGGTGCATGCGTCATTTGCGGCGCATGCGTCCGCGGTTGTCAGGTCAAAGGCGCCCGGATCATCCCTAAGTTGTAGAAGTTCTCCGCTCTGATGCGGGTTTTCGCCATAGCGAGTGACACCCCAACTGTAAGCGCTGAGCACACGCAGCGATGGACAACGCTCATCGAGCAAACTGCGGCTCATCCACTCAGCGATCTGGGCGTCGTAGTCGCAAGTGTCGCGAAATACGCGCCAAGCGTGCATCTCGAGAGCGCAGCCCATCGCCGCGCCGTCATTTGCAGACGTATCAACGTCTCCGCGCAGGTACAGCAGCGTGAAGTCGTAGTTGTCCGCCGACGGGACCGTCAGCACGTGCTTGTGATTCTTGGCGGCGGCTCGCAGCAGGCAGGGGCCGCCGATGTCGATCATCTCGATGGCCTGTTCGAAAGTGCAATCTGGTTGGGCGATGGTCTCCTCGAAGGGATAGAGGTTCACCACCACCATATCGATGGGCTCGATGCCCTGTTCGGCGAGTTGACGCATGTGGTCGGGGTTGTCGCGGTCGGCCAGGATGCCGGCGTGGATTCTGGGGTGGAGGGTCTTCACCCGGCCGTCCATCATCTCGGGGAAACCGGTGACCTCCTCGACCATGGTAACCGGGATGTGGTTCTCTCTGAGCAGCGCGGCGGTGCCGCCGGTGGAGATGACTTCAATCCCGAATTCGTCGACCAGGGCCCGGGCGAAGTCAACGATTCCCGTCTTGTCGTAGACGCTGATAAGTGCGCGGCGAATCTTCTTGTCAGGCATTTTGGTCCTGTACGTTGTGTGGTTACGGCGCTGCTAGTGACCTCCCACGGGAGCGACGTTGCTGCGGCTGCGTAGCGGATCGTCAGCCGGGGACTCCCCGGGGGACGACTCTCCGAGTGAGACCTCGTCGCCTGCGGCGGCCGGTTGGTCGCCGTAACGCAGGCGGGCCCGAATGGCCGCGAGTTCGCTCAGGGTCAGATACGGCACCCGGGCCGGCCGCAGACAGACCATTCGGTTGTCGTTCGAGAGCAGGTAGATCGCGTCACCGGCCGGATTGGGTACGACGATACGCACCTCCGGCAGGGCCAGCGCCCCGTGCTTATCTCCCGAGAGAGCGTCCAGCACCAGCAGGCGCTGCCTCTGGCCCGCCGCCAGCGTATACAGAACGTCGCCATCGCGGCTGATGAACATGTCGGCCTCGGCAGAGTGCCACAGCCGCTGGCCGCTGTCGGCCTCGAAGGCGAACAGCCCGCCCTCCGGGCCAGGCTGGAATACCGTCCCCTCAGACACGACCGGGGCGTCCCGCAAGGGCAAGGGAAGCCACTTGCGCCACAGCGTGCGGCCCGCTTCCCGGTCCAGACGGCAGAGCGACCGGTCGGCGCTGGCGATGTACACGCTGGTCTCATCCACGAGCAGGTCTGCCAGGATGGGCCCGTAGTTGCGGCGTTCCCAGTTCCGAACCCGGTTGTGAGCTACGCAAGAGTAGACGTCTCCACCTTCAGAGGCGAAGAACAGGTTGTAGCCGTCGTACAACGGTCGGGCGCGAACCGGCCCCTGGGCGACCACCCGCCAGACCGGAATCGCGCGGCCCCGCGGAGCCGGATTCCACCGCAGGGCATATATGTGCCCGTCACTGCTGCCGACGAAGATTCGTCGCGCGTCCCCCACCGCCGGCGATGCGGGCGGGAAGTCGATGTCAAACCGGTCCAGGGCCGTGCCGTTGAGGCGATCGAGAACGTGGACCCGCTTGCCGGCGATCAGCACTACGGGACCAGGACCGTCCTCCATCAGCAGGTGCGACGGCGGCAGAATGATCTGTCCGCGGTCGGCCAGGGGATAGCTCCACATCGAAAGGCCCGATTCGGCGTCGGTGGCCGCCACGTTGCCTTCCCGCGTCACGACGTAGAGCGTCCCATCCAGCAGGGTTACGGAAGCGGCCTGATCGCCTCGCGGCAAGGGCAGCTCGGCTTCCCAGTAGCGCTGCAACTCGACCGCCCGCAGGTCGGCGGCGGGCAGGAAATCACTCGAATCGGGCACGTATTGCTGCCCGCTACAGGCTGCGACGAGCAGCCCGGCCAGTGTTGTCCACATCATTCCTCAGCTTCTCCTTCGACATAACGGCGGGGCAGCGGGCGGGGCGAGCTAGGCGCGACCCCGCAAGGTACACCCGTGGAGACGCTCCCAGCGATCCAGCTCATCGATGACCCGCAGGTGGCGGTCGATGGTCTCAATCAGGCGGGGCGAAGGCGGCACGACGTCGAATACGTGCGGCTTGGATTCCCGCCGGGCGGTCAGATCGTTGCAGAAATCCTCCCAACTTCCCTCGTACAGGGCGTCCCGCAGGTCCACCAGCATCTGTTGCTCATCCGTCAACTCCGGCGGACCGTCCGGAGACGGACCGGGGAGCGGCAGCGGCGAATCTTGCGGTGTATCCGACACAATTCACCTCGCGGGCCCACGTTGTCGCCCGTCATTGAACGCCAGCGGCGCCTCACCGTCAAGTCGGGTGGTCGACCCGTCCCTGCCCCCTTGCTCTGTACGGGAGGGTCTGCTACCTTCTGCCGTCCGGGCAGGCTTGGGGGCCTGCCCGGTTCGGCCGGCATCCCGTGATGGCGGGCGGTAGGAGTGTGAATTCATACGATCTCTAGCGATCGCCAGACTAACCACGCGGAAGCGGGTCCGTCGCCCGCAACGCCCGACCCAATGGTCGAGCGACCAGAATGCACCCGGTGAAAGGACGGAAGAATCCATGAGCAGTTTGCCACTTCGTCACAGCCCTTTGTGCCCTGCGTCTTTGGCAATCCTGGGCATAGCCGCCGTTGCCCTGGTGGGAGGCTGTTCCGCCTGGGATCCGGGCATTGAGGTGCGCTGGTACACTCCGCCGGCCCACCACGTGGCCGGCAGCAGCACGGCCCTGGAGACGGACTCTGACGTTCGGATGACAACCGCAAACTTCACGCCCGGCAGTGTGGTTCGCCTGGCGGCGGCCGGAGCGCTGAGCAAGTGGGATCACACCCACGATCGCCAGATATACGGCAAGAGCGGCATCCGTGAGGGACATTTCACCAAGTACACCCTGATCCCGGGCGAGTACGAGTTCGACTACCAGATGGCCGGCCAAGAGCGGCCGCTGTACGGCGAGATCAAGCTCTACGGCCCCGGAAGCATGCGGGCCCGCAACTTCATCCACCATACCTTCGTGGTGGTCAACCCGCACAACGGGGTCGACGGCCTGGGCAGTGGCTTCGCCTCGGTGCTGAGCGAGGATGATCTACGGAGGGCAGCCGCCGGTGACGTGGTCGAGAAAGTGGTCTTCGTGGCCAACCTCAAGGCGGTCGATGCTCGCATCGCCATGATCGACCAGGAAATTCGCCGACTGCAGGACGAGGAGACCCGCCTGGCGTCACAGGAGGAGTATTGGAGCACCAAACGTTCAGAGCGCCGCCGCAACGCCCTCTACGGTGCGGACTACGGCGACGATACTCCGGGCTTACACCTGGGGCTCTACCAGTTGGCCATCGGACCGGAGGCGTATCACTGGAAGCGTTACGCCGAAGCGGACGACAGGCTGCGAACTTATCAAGAGAAGAACGCGTCGCTGCGTCTGCCCATGGAGCGTCTTCGCGAAGAGCGGACGGCGCTACGGGCACTGCTCGGGTCGGTCAAGGTGCTTCACCGCAGTGGCGATCTGATTCTGGCCATGCCGGAGATGATCCGCCGCTATCACGACCCGGTGGACGAGATCACCGAGTCTCGCAGGACGCTGCACGGGCCCAAGCCGGGCATCGACGCTCCGTACTGGTTCAGCGAGGTTGCCCAGACGGTGCACTGGCCGCACATCGCCAGTTGGCTGGGGATCTATCCGCGACTGATTGAAACCAACAACCGCATGGAAACCGGCAACGAGCAGATCGGCGAGGTGCTCATGGTGGTTCGCATCGGCCCGCGGCCGCTCTATCGATTCGAGTAACGACCGCTCGCCCCCCGGAGAATCCGCCGCCGCCCGTCGACAGTCGAGGGGCGGCGGTTTTTTTGCGCGCCGGCCAGTTGATCAGGCGTGTGGCGGAGGCAGGTGGGCGCAGCGCGACTGGCAGCGTAAGCCCTGCTGGCAGTAGGTCTTAGGATGGCGACCCGGTGAGCGGTGCCCCGACCCGGTCTGATAAGTCGGCTGGCCGGATCGCAGGCAGCGCGAAGAACGCGTTAAGAGAGGGGAATCCGGGGACTCAGCCCTTAAACTGCGGCAGAGAATGGTTATACTGGGGATTGTAGAGGAAGAAGCGTGGGAAGGAAATTAGCGAAAGAGGCGTTACTCCGATCCATTCTGACGTCGACTGACCCGGCGACAACCCCAGCACGGAACGATTCGCCGGTCGGGGTATGGCTGCATCCTCCCGCCTGGTCGAACCACTGCAGGGGGAAGTGGCGCCACCTCCCGGTGTGAACGGTTTAAGAGTGATACGAGTTCTCAAGTGATGGCGGGGAGTCGGTGACGCTCGCGATGGACGCGGGGCACCGATTTCCTGGTTGCCTGATCGAGACAACTGAAGGAGGCATAGCGAATGAGGCTGTTGAGACTATTGGGAGCGGCGGCGGCGGTAGCGTTTTTGGCGAGCGCTACCCCCGCGGCGGATATCGTGATCAACGAGTATTGGGCGGACGATGCCTTTGGCGACGATGCCGAATACATCGAGCTGTTCGGTCCTGGGGGGGCCAGCCTCGCGGGGCTCAGCGTCATCGTGGTTGACGGTGACACGGGCGGCGAAACAACCAGCGGCAACTATCGCAGCGTCGATCTGCAGGTTGACCTGACAGGTACGCTGCCGGTCGACGGCTACTACGTCCTCGGTGCGGGCACTACGCCGGAAGTCGATCTG
>JANQGB010000810.1 GCA_028277545.1 Phycisphaerae bacterium
CAGTTGTTCGGACGCCTTCTCGAGATTCTCGGCGAGGGCGTCCGAACAACTGTTTGTGGGACTCTGAGACAGCCAGTTCGCGGTGGAGGTCTTCAGCGGTAACTTCGGCCCCCGGTTCGGGCTCCCAGCCCAGTTCGACCAAAGCGGCCCAGATGTAACATCGGCACAGACGGGCCAGTTCCTCCAGGAGAGTCCGTTCCTGATCCGTTGGCCGCTCACCCGAGGCTCCTTGCGTCGCCTGCACAGGGGCCCGGACGCTCAGCGCCTCGGGAGATGCAAGGAAGGTCGCCGGAGATGTTGTCCAGGGCAGCGGGCGCTCTCGCCAAGTCGATCGAAACAGCCAGTCCCGAAAATCCTCGACCTGTGCCAGCAACGCCTGCCGACTGGCACGCTTGACCGTGAAACCGGTTACGGTGCCGACGCAGACGCTATTCGCGTCGTAAATCTCCAAGTCTGCGGTCCAGGTCTCGCGAACGCCGGACGCGATGCCTTGGGCGCCAGCCTCACGCAGGCGGACGGTGCACAGCACCCGGCCGGGGACCGGTCCATAGACTTGAATGCGCTCGAACGACCAGGGCATGTAAGTCTGTTGCGGCCCTGATCCTTCCAGCGCCGCCGCCATCACTTGCAGGCAACCATCGAGCAGCGCGGGATGCACCGCTCCGGCTCCCGGACTTGCTTCCTCCTTCAGGGACAACTCGCCCAGAGCCTCGCCTGGGCCGGCCCATAGCGCCTGGATCACCTGGAACGCCGGTCCGTATGCGATGCCGAGTGCGGCGAACCGACTATACAGGTCGGCCGCAGTCACAGAGGCCAAACGGCTCTTCAGGCCGGCGAAGGTGGCTGCGGCAGGCGGCAGGAAGGCGGATCGAGGCTCTGCCGTGACCTGTCCGGTCGCGTGAAGGGACCATTGCGCGTTCTGCCGGTTGCGGCTGTAGATTTCGAACGTGCGGCCAGCAGTTCCGGCATCCACCGGACCGAGCAAGACCTGCAGACGAGAAGAGTCTTCCTGGTCCGAGAGCACCAGCGGCGCATGCAATTGGAGGGAAGCGACACTCGGTCGACCGTTCGCACCAGGCGCTGTCTCACGCGCTGCCGCCACGGCCATGGTCGCAAACAAGGCTCCCGGGACGATGGCATGCCCATAAACCTGATGGTCCGCCAACCAGGGCAGCGCGCTCAACGAGAGCGCGCTCTCGAAAGCGATGTCCCCGCGGGCCGTTTCGGTTCGGTGACCCAAAATCGGATGAGCGGTCGGATCGAGACGGCGTTTGACCGTCGGGCTTTCGACCCAGTAGCGCTGGCGCTGGAACGGATAGGTGGGGAGTGCAACTTTTGTCCGCATCTCGCCCGCGTACAGCGCTTCGAAGCAGAGGCTGGTGCCATGGGCGTACAATGTCGAGACGGCTTCAGAGATGGTCGCTGCATCGTCCCGACCGCGACGCAGGCTCGGAACGGTTATTGGGGCGGATAGCTTACCCTTGGGCCAGATCTGGGACAGCATGCCGGCGAGCACGGGTTGTGGTCCGATCTCCACGACCAGATCGATGCCGGTTTGTGCCAAAGTCTGGATGCCGCGAGCGAATTGGACCCGTTCGCGCGCGTGTCGGCGCCAATAGGCGGCGTCCGGGGCCTCGGTCAGAGCCTCCCCGGTTAGGTTGCTGATTAACGTACAGGTGGGCGGGCGC
>JANQGB010000979.1 GCA_028277545.1 Phycisphaerae bacterium
ACGGACGAGGAACGCTTGGCCTTCGCCCGGCGCGTCGCGGACCGCCTGCTGTTGAAGGTGCGCCGACTGGCGGCGCTCGACTGGTCCAGCCACGACGCCGAACAACTCCGCGACGAATTGGAGAGAATCGGCGATCTCTAACCCCACAGACAGGCTCCCAAATCCTGCTTGCCCGCCGATGAACTGTCGGCTCGGAGCCGAGCCCGATAATTACCTTCCAGGCAACACGTTAGGCGCCCTGCCCCGCATATCGGGTACTTGCCTCATATTCAGTGTTAATTGACCAAAGGCCAACACGCCAGAGACCGATCTCAACTTAGCCCTCTCATACGAACTGGGTGGGGAGACGGCGGAGCCGACTGAGGAGTGGATCGGACCGTCTGCCTCCGGTGCTGGCGAAACAGCCAATCGATTGCGCCGGCGCCTGGCCGGTCCCGGCCAGTGGAGTGGTCAGATGCCGAGGTCTCTTTTGGAGTATGAACTGTGACTGTAAAGGCAAAGATTCTGAGTTCGCAGATTCTGGTGGTTGGGTTGGCAATGGTCTCCGTCGCGGGAGTCGTTCTCTGGCAGGCCAGCCAGGTGCTCGAGGATGTGGCGGACCAGAGCCGCGCCGCACTCGAGGCCAACGCCACGGTGGCGCGAGAGGGCCTGATCGAGTCAGGAGAAGGGACGCTCAAGCAGTTCTCCCAGAACGTCTACTCCCTGTGCCAGGCGCGTCAGGAGGTCGTCACCAAGAAGGTGAGGTTCGATCTCAGCGTTGCTCGCAAGGTCCTGATGGAGCAGGGAGCGGTCACGCAGGCTGATGAGACCGTGGACTGGGAGGCCATCAACCAGTTCACCAAGGACGCCAGCACGGTCACGTTGCCGAAGATGCAAGTCGGTGCGACGTGGCTGGGGCAGATCCGGGAGATGAACCAGGAGTCGCCGGTGGTGGACCAGGTCAAGGGCCTGGTAGGCGGCACCTGCACGATCTTCCAAAGGATGAACGCGGACGGGGACATGCTCCGCGTGGCCACGAACGTTGAGAAGTTGGACGGCACGCGGGCCATCGGCACCTACATTCCGGCCAGGAACCCGGACGGCACCCCCAATGCGGTGGTGTCCACCGTACTGGCAGGTGACACTTTCCGCGGGCGGGCCTACGTCGTGAACGCCTGGTACACCACGGCCTACGAGCCGCTCAAGGACGATTCGGGCGAGGTCGTCGGCGTTCTGTATGTCGGGGTGAAGGAGCAGAGTGCCGAGTCGCTGCGCAAGGCGATAGTAGATATAGAGGTGGGCAAGACCGGTTATGTGTTCGTGCTGAATGCCAAGGGCGCCAACCGCGGCCACTACGTGATCTCGGCCGACGGCAAGCGTGACGGCGAGGACATCTGGGGAGCCAAGGACAGCGAGGGCCGGCTCTTCATTCAGGAGATGTGCCAGGCCGCGGTGAACCTGGGCACCGGCGAAACGAAGGAATTCCGCTACGCCTGGAAGAACCCCGGCGAGCCCGCTGCTCGTGACAAGGTGACCCAGGTGGCCTACTTCCAGCCATGGGACTGGGTGATCGGTGCGGGCGTCTATGAGGACGAATTCTACGAAGCTGCCGACGAAATGGATGCCCATTCAGAGAAGGCTCTGGCCTCCATCGCCACTACGAGCGGGAACGCCAAGAAGTCCGTCCTGGGTTGGTGCGCCTTCGTCGCCACCGCCACGCTGCTGGTGGCCTGTGCCGTTGCCCTGTTCGTCGTGCGCGGCATCACCGGGCCGCTGAACCGGGCCATCACCGGGCTAAACGAGGGCGCTGATCAGGTCAGCGAGGCCTCCACCCAGGTAGCTGCATCCAGCCAGCGGCTGGCCCGGGGCGCGTCCGACCAGGCTTCGGCCATTGCAGAGACCGGCGACGCCCTCCAGCAGATGTCCGTGATGACGCGCACCAACGCCGAGAACGCGAAACGCGCCGACGAACTCAGCCAGCAGGCGCGTCAGGCGGCCCAGGAGGGTGATCAGACGGTAGGGCGGCTAAACGAGGCCATGACCGGCATCAGCGAATCGTCGGGCAAGATCAGCAAGATCATCAAGGTCATCGAGGAGATTGCCTTCCAGACGAACCTGCTGGCCCTGAACGCTGCTGTCGAGGCGGCCCGGGCCGGCGAGCATGGAAAAGGGTTCGCGGTCGTGGCAGACGAGGTTCGCAACCTGGCCCAGCGGGCAGCCGGGGCGGCCGGCGAAACGACCTCCCTGATTCAGGAATCGGTAAACAGGTCTCAGGAGGGCGCCGAGGTGGCGGTTGAGGTTGGAAACACCCTGGAAACCATCGCCACGAACGTTACCCAGGTGTCGGACCTGATAAACGACATTTGCAGTGCCTCGAATGATCAGACTGTCCGTGTTGAACAAGTCAACACTGCGGTTGGCCAAATGGGCGACGTCACGCAGGAGAACGCGTCGGGGGCGGAGGAGTCGGCCTCTGCGGCCGAACAACTCGGCGCCCAGGCGCACAACGTCAAGGGGATGGCTGCGGAGTTGGTCGCGCTGGTGGGCGGCGCAGGCCAGGGTGACAATGGCGCAACTTCCTCCGCTCGGACCGGATCGACCGAAGCCACGCCGCCGCCCGCCGAGAAGACCGGTGTGGCGGCAGGAGTAGGCCGGGTAGTCTGCCCCCC
>JANQGB010001044.1 GCA_028277545.1 Phycisphaerae bacterium
ACACTTTGCGCGGCACCCGGCCCCGCGCCGCCGCGCCTTCACCAAGGACTAGGACATCATGCCCAAAATGATCGTGCCGCTAATTGGCACAGGGAGAACTAATGTGCCGGCGATAAGAGGCGTCTTGGTGGTTACAATGTGCGGCGCGGTTATGGCCGCGGCCACGCTGGTGGCATCAGCGACCGCCGCCCCGCTCGACGAGAACTGCACCCCACCGCCGAACGAGGACTGCGACGGGGCCTACGTCTTCGGCTCTGCCGATCTTCCCTACGTAGTCCAGCACCCGCTGGGTTGCGTCAACGACGAAATCGATAAACCCTATTTCGACGTCTTCTACCGCTATGAATGCACCGTAACGGGCGATCACGTAGTGGGCATGTGCGACAGCCCCGGCGACACCTACCTGCGTATTTACGCCGACGGATGCGGCTGGAGCGACGGCTGGGAGTACGCCGTGGACGACGACGGCTGCCCGGGCTCCCCACCCAACGCCGACCCGCTACTCGTCGTCACGCTCCACGCGGGAACAACATATTATTTCGAACTGGGCACCTGGCGGGACGTGCCGCCCTGGGCGCCTCCACTCAACTCGATCTTCAACTTCACGGTGGCCCTGGCTGACGCCCCCTTCATTACGTCACAGCCCGTCAGCCAGACGGCGTGCCTTGGCCAGGAAGCGACGTTCAGCGTCACCGCGGACGGCGCCGAGCCCATGTACTATCAGTGGCGCAAGGACGGCGCGGACCTTCCCGAGGCAACATCGGCCGACTTCATCATCGAGGAAGCGACGCTCGACGACATCGGCACGTACACAGTGGTCGTCTCGAACGCCATCGCGTCAGTGACCAGCGCGCCGGCCGACCTGTTAGTGCGGGAGGCACCGTTGATTGTCACCCAGCCGCTGAGCCAGGACGCCTGCCTGGGCGAGTCGGCCACGTTCACCATCGAGGCCCAGGGAGCCGAGCCCCTGACATACCAGTGGAGGCTGAACGGAATCGACCTCGCCGGTGCCGACGACGACACCTACGTGATCTCGCTGGTCTCGGAGCAGGATTACGGGGACTACGACGTGGTAGTGACGGATTCGTGTGGCGAGGCTACCAGTGCCGTTGCGTCGCTGACCGTGGACCTTTGTCCGCCCCCCGGTGTCCGGTTCACAATCACCAAGGTCGCGGTCAGTGGCGACGAGCCGCCGGAGGCGCCGGGCGAGTCATTTACCTCTTTTGCCGCCGCAAACCCCTCGATCAGTGCCGCCGGCGAGGTTGCCTTCAAAGGCAACTTCGACGGCTCCGCGTCCGGGAACGAGGGCATCTACAAATTCGACGGAGGCGGCTTGCACCGGATCGTGGACGACAGCTTCGACTTCACTCCGCCGGGGCAGAGCGGGGCGACAAGCTGGACCTCCTTCGGACCGGCCGTTATCAGCAACAGCGGCGACGTGCTCTTCCACGGGAACTTCTCCTTCGGCGACAACAGCCAGGGGCTGTACATAGACCGAGGAGCCGAGGTGGAGCTGATCTTCGACGACAACCCCCTGCAGCCAGTCCCCGGCCAGCCAACAGCGATCGGATTCACCACCTTCCCCTTCCGCGCGGGTGTGCTGCCGCTACTCAATGACGCCATGCAAGGCGTCACCATTGCCGACTTCCGCGACGCCACCTATGTTGACCGCGAGGGCATCTACCTGGGCGACCCGGACAACGGCATCGTGCGCGTGGCCGACCAGACCATGACCCCGCCCGGGCAGCCGCCTGGCGCCCAGTTCAGCACGCTGGACATCTTCATGGCGCTCAACAACTTCGGGGACGCGGCCTTCCAGGCCGCCTACACAGGCGGCATCGGCAACAACGGAATATACCGCTTCAACGGCGACACCGGGGAATTGCTGTGCGTCGCCGACGGTGACACCGTTCCGCCAGACCAGCCGGACAACGCCAGATTCTCCAGCCTGGAAAACTTCCACGACCTCAATGACACCGGGCAGGCCGTCTTCCGGGCCACGTACACCGCCGGCCTGGGCAGCAAGGGCATCTTCCGCGGCGACGGCTCAGGCCCGCTGGAGACAGTCGTGGATAACTCTGGTGCCTATCCGGTGCCGGACCACCCGGGGCGTAACTACTTCGAGTTTGGCAACCCCGTGATGAACGCTGCCGGCGACGTCGTCTTTGTCGGTGAGTTCGGGCCGTTCGCCCACGAGATCGGCCTGTATATCAAGAGCGGCGAAACGATCGCCAAGGTGGTCGACTTCGCCGATCCGGTGCCAGGCCAGCCGGGCGCCTACTTCTTTGCTCTGGGCAGCTACGTGGTCAACGCCCAGGGGCACGTCACCTTCGCCGCCCGCTACGGCGGCGGAATTGGCAACGAGGGCATCTACTTCTTCGACGGGCAGCAACTCGTCCGCGTAATCGACGAGGCCGACGCCCTGTTGGGCAAGCAGATCGACAACTTTCACATGATGCTCGGTATCGGCGGCTCCGGCGGTCAGGATGGCAAGCCGAAGACGATGAACGACCTGGACCAGATCGCGTTCCGCGTGACCTTCGACGATGGGGACGAGGGCATATTCCTGGCAGTACCCGCCATCACCGCAGGTGACGCCGCGGGTACCGTTCTCATCGACGACGCCGGCAACGCCCCGAATATCGACGGGCGCGGCTCGCTCGACCGCCTCTATCGAATCGGCACGTTTGAGGTAACCAACACCGAGTACGTGGACTTCCTCAACGCCGTCGCGGTTAACGATCCGCACGGGCTCTATGATGAGGTCATGACCACCAGCCTGCGCGGCGGCATCGAGCGACTCGGTGCCCCGGGCTCGTTCAGCTACTTCGTCAAGCCGAACTTCGGCAACAAGCCGGCCAATGGATTCAGTTGGACTGACGCCGCCCGGTACTGCAACTGGCTGCACAACGGCCGGCCATCAGGCTGGCAGGGACCGACTACAACGGAGGACGGTGCCTACGACCTGTCAAGACCGCTCGACCGAATCCGCCGCCAGCCCGGTGCCCGCTGGTTCCTGCCCACGCAGGACGAGTGGTACAAGGCCGCTTACTACGACCCGTTCCATCCCGCCGCGGATGACGGGGGGACTCCGGACTACTGGCGGTATCCGACGCGGGCGGACACCATGCCCGAGCCGGCCCTGGCCGATGAATTCGGCGACGTGATCAATCCCGGACCGAATGTAGCCGCCTACGGACGACACGCCGACTGGAACGGTACTTGCGAGCCCCCCCACCAGGACACCTGCGGCAATCTGGTCACAGTCGGAGGGGCCGGCTCCGAGGGACCGTGGGGCACCTTCGATATGGGGGGCAACATCTATGAATGGACCGAGACGCCAGGGCTGACTATCTCCGGCGATCCGCCAATGCCGACGCGCCAGATCCGCGGGGGCGACTTCGCCAACCAGGGCGAGCTCATGCTGTACAACCGCGATCCTGACCTGAGCATGCAGGCCGACGCTGCCAACATCGGCATGCGGGTCTGCGCGGCCATCGGCGACCGCACCGGAACCGGGGACCACGACCTCGACGGCGACCGGGACCTGGACGATTTCGCCGCGTTTCAACGGTGCTTTACCGGCGCCGACGTGTTCCCCTACTCCGCGGGCTGTGCAGTCTTCGACATCGATGCGGACCGCGATGTGGATCTGAGCGACTTTGATGTCTTCGAGTGGGCGGTCTCCGGTCCGACCGCTTACACGCCTTAGCCTGGCGAGGTGAGCATGAGTTACGTCGAGCGCATGGTGATGTTCGTCGTGTCCGTCCTGGTAGCGACCACCGGGGCGGCTGCCCAGACCTTCGATATGCCTGTCGCCACAGTGCCAGGCGCCGACCCCCAACCCGGCGGCCCGGTGTACGACTACGATGTCGCCCTGCACGAGGTTACCAACGCCCAGTTCGCAGCGTTTCTGAACGACGCCGAGTTTCACAACGAGAGCCAGCACCCGGGCTACGGCGATCAACGCGGCGACAACATGCTGTGGCGGCCGCCGCCCATCGAACCGGGCGACGTCGGCCTGATCGTCGGCGACTCCAGCGACGTGGACGCGGTCTTCGACATCTCGCGAAGCCTGCTGACCTACACTGCCGCGCTGCAAATTGGCCAACGCTACGGAGTTTTCCCCGGTAAGGAGGACCACGCGGCGGTCGGTATGAGTTGGATTGGCGCGGTCAAGTTCTGCAACTGGCTGACGATCGACCAGGGTCTGGGCCTCGACCATCGCTGCTACGCCGAGGGGCCTTCGGAACTCGATTGGTTCCCGGTGACCACCGGGACGGATGTCGGTGGGACTCAGCAGGCCACCAATCTGGCCCGCGACTTGAACAGCCAGGAGCGCGCCGAGCTGGTGCGGGAATATCGCGGCTATCGCCTGTTAATGGATGAGGGAGGCACCGCCGTTGGCGCGACGAACGCAGTTCCGCGGCGTTTCAACGAGTGGTACAAAGCGGCCGCCTATGATCCGGCAGCACCGGACGTGCCACGCCTCGTCTTCGAAGGCTACTTCTTCGAGGAACACACTGTTCCCGCAGACCACTGGGTGCATGCCTATGGCCGCGACCCGCTCACCAACCAGGATGCCAATTTCCGCTCCAGCGGCGACCCGTTCGACGCGGTAGATCCCGCCGTCATAGCCACCACCCCC
>JANQGB010001067.1 GCA_028277545.1 Phycisphaerae bacterium
AATGCGGACCCCGAACGAGCCGGCATCCCCAAGCGCGACGGCAATCTCCGCAGCGTACAGGCCGATCTTGTGCTCGCGCTGGTTCGAGGCCGAACAGCAGCTGTCTTGCGCGTTGAGAATGTGCACCTGACGCCGGTCTATGCCCAGGGCGCCGAGCGCGTAGATGGTGCGCCACGGTGTCACGCTGTACCACGGCCTCGCGGGCAGCTGCTCGAAGTCCTCAGGGTCTTCTGTGAGCCCCGGGTCGATGGCCTGCACATCGTCCGGCAGCGAGCCCGCCACCGGGTAGCTGCGTCGAATGCGAGGGTCAAGCGCGGCGACAAGGTGCGTAGTCCAACCGCCTCCCGACCAACCCGTCATGTCGATGCTGTTGTAACCGAACTCGCGCTCGAGATGCGCAATAGCCCGGCTGACGTTGCCCACGAACCAATCGAGGGTGTTGACGCCCGACGTCTCGACGGCCCCGAACCCGTTGTGGTTGTTGAGGTGCGTCAGGACCTGGCCGTCGGGCGTGTAGATCCAACCGCGGTCCGCCGGGATAGTCAGCGGCATGCCGATGGCGAGCACCGCAAAGCCCTCGGTCGTGAGCCGATTGATGACGTTGAACCCTACGCCCGTGCCCCAGTGGCCACCGTGCCCGTGGTGATAGATGAACGCACGGCCGTTGGGTGCCCGCGGGTAGACATGCCACGCGACCGCCGACAGACCCAGCGGATTGTCAAAGCGTAGGATGTCGATGCGCGCGACGTCGGCCAGCGCCCGGACCTGATTGAAGAAGATGGGATCCCCAACCACATCCGCCCATGCCGGCTCGCTTGTTGCGTCCGATATGACGCGGTCTGGCGGCATCTGTGGCAGCCCATCCGTGCCCCACAGCACCTCAAGTAGGTGCGTGCGCCGCGCTTCGAGGTCCGCCACGAACGAGCTGACAGCCGCACGCCCCGAACCCATGAGCTCGCCGCGCACGTTGATGTCGGGCCCTTGAGGCTGCACAGGCCGCGGCTGACGACCTGCACAGCTCAAGAGCAATAGGCCCACCAGAAGCGGGACTACGCGCCGGACGAGTACCATGGCCTGTTGGCTGCGTAGAGGTCCTGTGCTGCGAAGGTACCCGTGCGCGCCATCGTGATGGCCTCGGCAGCCGCGCCCGTCGACACCCAGCTCGCACGACCGTCCGGGTTGCCGCGTTTGACACTCCAGATGTGGTCTGGATTGACAGCGCCTGAGTCCAAGCTCAGCGGATTGACGACATCTTCGGCCATCATCGCCGCTTGGGTCATCAACACAATCTCGAGCTCGGTGAGCGCCGCACTGTGATAGAAGCAGCCCGCAAAGTCGATGTTCGTGGCTGCATCAGCGCCAGCTGCCGTCAACCCAATACGAACCGGGTTGGCGTTGGTCGTGGTGTTGCGTGCGATCGAGCAGGTCAGCTGACCGTTGATGTAGGTGTCCTGCGTGGTGCCGTCGATCTTCGTGATCATGAACACCACCTGGTTCGGCTTGGGCGTTGCCGCTTCTGCCGATGATGTGGTGCCGCCGATCGCTTGACCGTTCGCGTTGGCCCGGAAGTAGTTGATCAAGTCACCTTCCGGATTGAGCGCGTAGGTCGCGTCCGCTGTCGCTTCTGCAGTCCCAAAGATCTGGCGGACGGTCCCTTGCGCAGCCTCGATACACCCAGGCTGCCCAGAGGCGGATTGCGCAGGCGCGAGCTGACGGTGACCGAAACCGCTTGTCCCAAAGACGGCGTTGCCGAAAATGGTCTGCGGGTCACCGCCAACTTCGCTGTCGGCATCCATCACGGTTTGAATCGAAAACAGCGACCCAAACGTGAATGGCGCGGTCCCAGTCAGCACACCCGATTGGGCAGCTGAGTAGAACTTTGTCGTGCTGAAGTTTCGCAGAAATGCAAACACCGCGACCTCCTAGAACCAACTCGCGTCAGTGATGGAGTCACCCGTGATCAGTGGGTTGTTCGCGTCAGCAAAGGTCGGCGTCGCGGCCAGCCCGCCAGTCGTGCCACGCGACACCCACGAAGAGGCTCGGCCCGTCGGGTTGTCGAAGGCGAGCCACGCGTGCTGCATAAGGCTTGCCAGCGCCAGCATGCCCGAGTTGAGATTCTTCTGCAGGTCTTGGTAAAAGCCCTCCAAAAGTGCCGCGGTGAACGCCGTATTCGTGTAGCCCAGCATTGCTACGCCCGTGTTGACCGAGTTGGTTGCAGCTGCTGTGAGCAGCCGTGGTGCAACACCGCCCGCACTCGGGCCGACAACATCTGTCGTCCCGGAGCCGTTGGTGAACAATGTCTGGTTGCCCGCCGCCGGCACTGCCAGCGCCGCGAACACGATCTTTGCCTGCTGCGACAAGTTGACGACAGCGGTTTGTGCTGAGGTCACGCTGCCTGCAGTGCCCGTGATCAAGCTCGCAGTGGTAACCGTGAGCTCAAACCCGTCGCCGCTGTCGAGTCCGCCGAAGATGCCACCGGGATCCCCCGTCGGCTGAAGAACTGCCAGCGCGGTGAATGGTGCGGTTGCGTTGAGGTTGCCAACAGGAACCGAGTAGAAGTCGGTACCTGCAGCGCTACGTAGGAAAGGTGTCTTCATCGCTATCTCCTTGAACTATGCGCCCGCCGAGTACCAGGCACGGTTTGCACCGTAGAAGTCGTTGTCCACAAACGTCCCCGTACGTACCATTGCGATCGGCGTGGCAGCAGCGCCAGACGAGAACCAGTTCGCGCGGCCATCGGGATTGCCGCGCTTCACACTCCAGATGTGATCCGGATTGAGTGCACCCGAATCGAGGTTGACCGGGTTGACGATGTCCTCGGCCTGCATAGCGGCCTGCACCATCGACTTGACCTGCAGCTCGGTCATCGCAGTGCTGTGGTAGAAGCAGCCAGCGATGTCGATTTCCTCGGCTGCGTCGCTGCCGCCAGCACGCGCGCCGAGACCGACGACGTTCGTATTAGTGACTGTACTGCGCACGACAGAAGCTGCCAGCTGACCATTCACATAGGTCAGCTGGTTCGAACCGTCGACGACAGTGATCAAGAAAACTACTTGGTTCGGCTTGACCGTTGGAAACTCGGCAGTCGCTGCACCGCCCGGACTCAACTCGCCACGTAGATGTGAGCGCCATTGACCGAGCAGCGCGGCTTCCGGAGTTGGGTTGTACGTAGGGCCCGGGGCGGCCTCGGACGTTCCGAAGACTTGCTGGATGATACCCTGTGCCGCCTCGAGCTTGCCCCCTGTGGCGCCTGGAGCCGTTTGGCGGTGGCCGAAACCACTGGTACCAAATACAGCATTGCCGAAGATGGTTTGCGGGCTTGTGCCAATAGCACCGCTAGCATCTTGGATTGACTGGATCGAAAAGAGCGATCCAAACGTGAAAGGCGCCGTTCCAGTCAACACACCAGTCTGCGCGGCCGAATAGAACTTGCTTGTGCCGTTGGCTTCTACAAATCCGCGTACGAAGGCAAACATGGGTCCTCTTCAGGCGCCTGCCGAATACCACGCCCGGTTTGCACCATAGACGTTGCGGGACAAGAGCGCGCTCGAGCCTTGCAGCGTCATCGTGATTGGAGTCTGGCCACCCGAGCTCGTCCAGCTCGCGGCACCGTTGGGATTGCCACGCTTGACGCTCCAGATGTAGTCAGGCAGTACGCCGTCCTCGAGACTGCGCGGGTTCACAACGTCCTCGGCCATCATGGCAGATTGAACCATCGCCTTGACCGCGAGCTCGTCCATCGCGGCGCTGTGATAGAAGCAACCTGAAATGTCGATGTCGGTTGCAGGGTTCTCGCCACCGCCAACAGGAGAAGCGCCAATCGCGATGTCGTTGGCGTTCGCGGTCGTGTTGCGTGCCACCGAAGCCGCGAGCTGGCCGTTCACATAGGTCAGTTGGTTGGTGCCGTCGATGACCGTGATCAAGAAGATCATCTGGTTCGGCTTGACGGTGGGGAACTCCGCCGTAGCCGCGCCGCCAGCAATCAACTCGCCGCGCGCGTTTGCACGCCACAGGTTGATCAAGTCACCCTCGGGGTCGAGCCCGTAGGTGGCATCGGCTGCAGCTTCGGCCGTGCCGAAAATCTGCTGGTTGGTACCTTGAGCCGCAACAATCTTGCCGCCAGTCGCACCCGGCGCAGTCTGGCGATGGCCAAAACCACTGGTACCGAACACCGCGTTACCGAAGATGGTTTGCGGGTTGGCGCTAATGCCACCACTGGCGTCTTGAACCGACTGGATCGAGAACAGCGAACCGAAGGTGAATGGTGCGGTGCCGGTGAGCGTGCCCGACTGCGCAGCGGAAAAGAAGGTCGTGGGGTCGCTGCTCCAGGCGCGAATGAAAGCAAACATCGTGTATTTCTCCTTGGCTGGGGCCCTGCACCTACCTACACAAACCAAAGGCCAGGAGGAAACTTCCTCGCTGGCCCCCGGTCCCTGTCAGTGTCAGCAGTGACCCTGGAGGTGTCCGTAGACAAGAATGTACCCTGGCGGGGCCGGAGGCCGCCAGGGCTTTTTCATCAGCCCCCGAGGGGAGCTTTTTCCCACCTTTTGACCGCGTAGCAGGAAAAATCGTGCTCGTAGTGGCCGCCAACAGCGCATCCACGCAGAAAAGCGTCGGCGCGAAGGTGGGCCTCATAGTAGCCCTCGGCCTCTTTTCGTGTGCGCCCGTTGAAGATGTGGGTGACGACCGGGTAGGCCGTTGTGCACTCTTCGTAGATGTCGACGATGAGACGCCAGATCACTAAGTCGTCCTCAGTTCTGTGGGCCGGCCCTGCCATGCCGCAATCACATCGGCCGGATGATAGCGCCACGCTTCAGCTTGCTGCGGAAACGGCCGCGGGCTGGTCTCGAAATGTAGGTGCGCGCCTTTGCACAGTGCGGTGGGGTCGGTCTTGCGGAAGCACGTCCGGCCCACAGTCCCGATCTGCTCGCCGGCGCGCACCTGCTGACCAGGCTGCACCAGCACGTCCTGCATGTGTGCGTAGATGTGCCAAATGGGGGGCAGCAGTGGGGGCGCCTCGTCGCTTTGGATCACGATGGCCCGGCCGTAGCCGCTGTAGCCCGTAGCGAGTTCCCTGTTGGTGTGCACCACAGTTCCTGCGCGCGCGGCGTAGACCGGTGTGCCGCTGGGCGCGGGGAAATCAACGCCTTGATGGGTGTGCGTCGCGCTGCGGGGATACGCGAATGCAATTCTGCGCACCGCGGGTGGATCCAAATCGCCACCCTCGACAGGCGAGACTGCGGCAGGGCCTGTGACTTGCTCCACGATGGCCTTGGCCGCTTGCGCCTGTCGCCCGCGTGCCCACAAAAAGGCTGCGGTGCCGCCGGCGATGAGCCCGTATGTCCACAAAGGTGCTGGCACAGCTCAACGATAGCGCGGCAGCACGCGCCGGAAGTAGACAGCGCCGGTGCCTGTGGGTGCTTGCTCTTGGGCCTTGGCTTTGCCGCGACCCTGCAGCCAGACAAGGCCAAACAGCGCGACGACGGGCACGCCCAGCATCAGCCACTTTTCCCATTCGGTCTGTAGTCCTGGTTGCATATCAACTCCTGAGTTGTTTGGGCGCGCGGGCCCAGGGCAGAGGCTTCCACTTGAAGTCACCCGCCGGCGGCGCGCTGAAAATCCGACGCTTGCCGCCGGGATACAGCCACGCGGTGAGGCTCA
>JANQGB010001071.1 GCA_028277545.1 Phycisphaerae bacterium
CGCGCGGTCCTGCGATTGGCCTGGTGGCCGGCGCGGGTGGAATGGTGCTGTTCGCCCTCCGAGGCCGCGTCAGGCTGGTGGCGGGCCTGGTCCTGGTCGTAGTGGTCGGCGCGGCGGGGGCGTATTTCTTTGCCCAGCGGCACGCCTACTCCGACACCGGGCGGAGTCAGACGCTGCGGTTGCGCCTGTTTGCCTGGCAGTACGCGCTGGACCTGGGATCAGAGACAGCGTTGCTCGGCGGCGGACCGGGGGCGTTCGTGTTGGCCGGTGATGCCTTCGCCGCCAGGACGGACGGAGAATTGGCCGGAGCCGGTGCCCAGTCGGAGGCCGCAAAGGGCGCTATCGTGCCCGGCGATGACGTGCTCGCCGACCCCCTGGCGTTGGACGCCAGGCTGGCCCATGCTCACAACGAATGGCTGGAGATCTGGTGCGAGCTGGGCTCCGTCGGACTGGTATTGCTGGGAGCGGCCCTGTTGATGACCTTTCTGGCGGGTGCCGGGGCCGTGGACCGCATGCCCACACCGACCCTTCGCTGGACTTTAATCGCGCTGCTGGCCGCGCTGCTGGGCTTGATCGTCGAGGAATCGGGCAACGTGGGGCTGCGGCTGCCTGGCCTGCCCACGGTCTATTTCACGGTAATCGGCCTGATCTGGGCCATGTCGGTGCTCGCCCAGCCTCGGTGGATGTCAGCAGTGCAGGCGACGTTGCCGACGCGGGCCCTTGCCTTCGTGCTGGCGGCGGCCCTGGCTGTCGGGGCGCTGGTCGCCTCTTTGAGGGATTTTCAGGCCAGCCGCGCTTTTGCAGAGGTGCCGGCTGCCCTGGCCAGAACCGAATGGGATGAAGCGCTGAGCCTGGCTCACCAAGCCAGAGACAAGGCCCTCGACCCTCAGCGGCGTTTGGACGCCACCGACCGGCTTTGCGCCGCCTACCTGCAATGTGCCCGGGAACACCAGCGCGAGGCCTTCCGCCTGCAGCGCGAAGCGCAGCAAGTCGACCCGCCCGATGCGCGGCGGTTGGCCCTGGCTAGCCACAGCGAAGAGCGGTCCATGCACTTCGTCCAGGAGGGGCTTGCCGAGCTAAAAACACTCCTGCAGGATTCGCCGGCCTCCTGGAACTCAGGAGTGCTGGAACACGGCTTCTGGAGAGTTCTGGCCGAGTTTGCCGGCGCCCAGGGCAAGACCGATGAGATGCGGCAGCACATGGACACGGCCATCACCGCCCTGGAGCGGGAAATCTGTCGGCGCCCCTTCAACCCGGACCTGGCGGTGAACTATGCCGCGCTGACCATGCCGCCACAATACCTCGCTCCGTGGATGGATGTCATGGCCAGGCCGCTGCGCCATAAGCTGGTCCCGCTGGAGTATCTCGAACTCCTGGGCGAGTTGGCCACCTCGACCGGTTTCGACAACCGGTTTGGAGACATCTACAGGACGGCGCGCAGCGTGGCCCCTGAGACACCGGTCGAACAGTGGGCCGATCCGTGGGCGCCGGAAAAACTACGCCTGGCCGCCATAGTCCGCTTCACCCGCGGCATGCATCCCCTGGCGGAAGAGGAGCTTACGCACGCGGCCCAGCTGTACGACGTGATCAGGGACGAAGCACCTATTGGGGCAGCTTCCTGCAACGCCGAACTGGCCGACGCCCAGTTTTACGCCAACCCCGACGTGGCTGGCCGGGCCTTGCAGACCGCCGCCCGAGCTATCGAAATGTGTCCGCGCTCCGAGGCGGGCAGAGAACTCCGGGACGCGGTCCGGGACCGCACCATCACCTACTACCTGGCGGCGGGGCAGGAAGAGGATGCCCGATCGGTTTTTGGTGAGGTCTTTCCCGAGGCTCGCGACCAGGACGTGGACGCCAACCTCGGGGCCAGGTATTGGCACTTGGCCCACAGCGGCGAATGGCGCAGCTTGCCGGCAGCTCCGCGGCGCTTCACCAAGTGGGTCGAGCGTGCCATCGCGCTGCACCCGTCGTACGAGCTGCATTTCAAGGAGGACGAGATGGTGCGCGTTCTCCGCGGTGCCTTGCGCCTGGGCGCCGATCTGAACGTCATCCGCGACTTCCTCGATTACCTGCAGCAGCAACGCCCCGACAGCACCCTCCTGCCGCAGTTGCGGGCTTGGATCGACCAGGTTGTTTCTCCGCCGCCGGCCGGCGCTCCCGCCACCCAGCCTGCCACTACGCAGCCGTCGACCGGCTGAGGCCGGGACTCGACGGTCTGATAATCACCTCTTCGCCCTCTGTACCACCTGAATTACCCGCCCAAGCAAAGCGGCGCGTCTGACCTGCCGACGTCAACCACAGGCCAGCCGCCCCCCGGAGACCACGTGTGGCTCCCGCCGCTGAGCCCCGTGGTTCGCTGGTAGTGCGGATGATCGCATGGCTCTATCCCCGATCCGACAATCGCTTTGCTGGTGCGCGATGGTGGCCATCGCCTGTGGCTGCAACGTGCAGGGCAGTTCCAACGGGGCAGCGTCGCTGGTCGCCGGCAGGGCCCTGGCGGCACCGGCCGACGATCAGTCCGAAGCATCACGGGAATTGGAGCCCAACGACCTGCTGGAAGACGCGCAGCTACTGCAGCCGGATCGCGACGGAGCCATAAGCCTGGCCGCTCGACTCGACTGGAGCGAGGACG
>JANQGB010001128.1 GCA_028277545.1 Phycisphaerae bacterium
GTACGTTTCGCCCACGCAGTCGAAGCTCGATCTGGCAGCGCTGGTCCAGACCTCCACGCGGCCCGTTCATGTCTTCAAGTCGAACCATGACCCGCCGAATGTGGGCCCCAAACCTGCCCAAGGCGAACAGCAGCCTGCGTTCGATGTAGTCTCGGTGTGAATGGTCTACTCGCTGGTTCAGGTTACGGATCTCGATCTTCATCGTTCATCGCTCCTAGCTATCCAACGCCGGGCCCGTAACACGCGGCCCAAGTTAACCAAATTGCTGGCACCGTCAGGGTCCGGCTCCGCTCGGCAGGCGCTCAGTCCCAGGCCAGCGACCTCATCGAAAGTCTAGCGGTGGTCTATAAATAGACCAATACAAAGTCTTCGCTGTATACATAGCTTGGCGCTATGTGATATACCAGCGGTGCGGCCTTGCTTCAGGATCAGTCTGCGCGCGGCTGCCAGGCCATGATTCGGATTGATGCAGTCGGTTGACTGGGATGAGCCAGCTACGGCTGTGGGGCGTCGGCAACTTCCGCCGGTCGTCGGGACGAATGCTCCGCCGAACCACCCGTGCTGGAATCGCGCCCCGGCTCAGGCGTTCGGCTGGCGGGAGTGGCGAGTGACGTGCGTTGAGTGCCGGGTCGGTGGACCTCGAACTGGACATGATCGCGCGGGAAGAGCAGATCGAGCGTCCAATCCAGCGTCAGGCGTACTTTCCGCGCCAGCCCCGGCATCTTCAGCAGGTAGACAGTGCGATACAGCCACCAGGCGAAGAAACCTGACAGCTTGACACCGAAGATCTTCGCGACGCCCGTACGACAGCCGATTGCCGCAAGTGAGCCCCTCGAAGCGATGTGGCAAGGTCGCCGGCTCCGCCCGGAAAGCACCCGGGCTATGTCAGCCGCCGCATGCCCAGCCTGCCGCACGGCGTGCTGGGCAGTAGCCGGGTATGGCTCTCCATCGGCGTCCGGATTAACGGCACAATCCCCGATGGCCCAGATGTTGTCGTGACCGGGGATGCAGAGGTCACTGTTCGTGATCAGGTATCCGCGCTCGTCTTTGGGAAGCGGCAGGTGCTCGAGCAGCGGATTGGGGGCGATGCCGGCACACCAGATAGTCGTGTGCGCATGCAGCGACTTGCCTGAAGCAAGCTGGACGCGATCGCGCTCGATGCGGGTGACTGAGTCACCCAGCCTCACCGTGACTCCGCACTGTTGCATCTTGCCGGCCGCGTAGGTCGACAGGTCCGGATCCAAGGCGGGCAGGACCCGATCGGTTATCTCCAGGAGCGTAACGCGAATGTCCGCGGCATCTAGCCTCTTGTACTGGCGGATCGCGCCGCCCAGAAAGCTCCGAAACTCGCCCGCCAGTTCGACGCCGGTAAAGTTGCCGCCCACCACCACGAAGTGCAGTAACGCGCGGCGGACTTCCGCATCGTCCGTGGCATCCGCTACTTCCAGCATGCGGATGGCCCGGTTGCGCAGGGTCACCGCGTCGGCAATCGACTTGATCCCGAAACCGTACTGGCGCAACCCCGGCACGGGCGGCAGGTTGGTCACGCTTCCGACCGCGATTACCAGATAGTCGTAAGCCGTCGACACGACGGTCTGCACTTCGGGAAGCCGGTAGCGCACCATGTTTCGCGCCGGATCGATGTCCAAAACATCTGCCATGCGAAGCTCGCTGTGCGGCGCAAACGCCCGCGTCGCGACGACCGCGTGGCTTGGGTGTAGCCTCCCCGTACCGGCTTCCACCAGCAACGGGTAGAATACGAAGTAATTGTTGCGGTCGATAAGCAGCACCTCGGCGGGCGAACCGCGCAGCTTGCGCGTCAACGCTTGTGCGCAGTACGCTCCCCCGAACCCACCCCCGATGATGACGATTCGTTTCCTGTCGTCTTCTTCTGCGCGGGCTGCGGTCATCAATCGTCCCTCGACAGTACGTCGTGCGCGAGAGCACGCGGCCTGTCAGGCAGCCGACATGCCGCCCAACCACTTGATTTATATGCCGCTGCGGATAGAAAGGCGAATAGAAACGCTGTGCGCAAATCATAGACAATGCAAATGGACGCTATCGTCATGGACTGGCTTAACTACCATCACCTGTTGTACTTCTGGACCGTCGCCCGGGAAGGGACCATCGCAGCCGCGTGCGAACAATTGCACGTCGCCCAGCCGACGATCTCCGCCCAGCTCCGCAAGCTGGAGACCGCCCTGGGGCACAAGCTGTTCAAGCGCGCCGGGCGCAACCTCGTGCTCACGGAGTCCGGCCGTGTCGCCTATCGGTACGCCGACGAGATCTTCTCCATCGGTCGCGACCTGATGGACACCCTCAAAGGCAGACCGACCGGCAGCCCGCTGCGATTCCAGGTCGGTGTGGCCGATGTCGTCCCGAAGCTCATGACCCATCGCTTGCTCGCCCCGGCACTCAAGCTCAAGGAGCGCATCCAGATCATCT
>JANQGB010001147.1 GCA_028277545.1 Phycisphaerae bacterium
CTCGTGGCAGGCGAAGGCGGCCTCGACCGAGACAACCCAGATCCTGTGCCTGCGGCTGTACGACGCGGCAGGTGCCGACATCACGCCGTCATTAACACCAGCGGCCGGTTGGGGGTGGACGTCCACCTCCCAGGCGCACGCCGTGTGGGGACAACACTGCAGCGAACCTGACCTGTGGGAGAACTTCGAGCAGGCGTACGTGGTGCCGTCGCAGGCTGCTTCGATTCGCGTCTCGCTGCGCCATTGGACGGGCGGCGACCACCTGGTGCACATCGATGATCTCTCGGTCGACGTCATCGGCGGACTGCAATGGGACGACTGGATTCCAGTGGCCGGGCCCATCTCGCAAATACCCGGCGGAGTTCGCCAGACCGTTGACCTGGCGGAGATGGACCTGGGACTCGTTGTCGACACGGTAGAGGACGGGGGGCACATCCGGCTGGACGTGCATGCCGAGACCCTGACCCCTGGTGACGACGATTTGGCGCTTCTGCTATGCTGGACGCTGCCCGTCGATGCCCAGGGTTGGAGCTGGTGGGATGACATCGACACGCCACGCCTGATCGGCACAGAGGAAGTGCTGACTCACACCTTCCACATCGCCGGACACGCCGTCAGCCTGTATCCGTTCAGTTCGATCACCAGCCAGGATTTCGGCCTGGCGCTGAGTGTTCCGATGGACGAGACGGTGGTCCAGCGATTCGAATACGACCCGCAGCGGGGGCTGCAATCCGTGTGGGAGCTGGGGCTTTCGCCGCTGACTGCCAGGCTGGGGCCGGGTCAGGCCGACGTGTCGGCTTCACTCTGCCGACATGATGCACAATGGGGCTTCCGGTCAGCGTCACAGAGGTACCATAACCGGTATCCGGAGTATTTCGTCAAGCGGACGACTCGCGAGGGCGCCTGGATGTACCCCATCCCGCCCAGCCTGATACCCGACCCCCAGGATTTCGGCTTCGCCTTCTTTGAAACCAGCCCCTTGGATGAAGCCGAGCGCGAACTGTGTGCCCATCTCGACATCGGTATCTTTCACTACACGCCGCGACTGGTCTGGCAAGGCTGGGGCGACACGCCGGACAGGCCACCGTACGACGAGCGCGTCGGAGTGCTTGAACAATGGGCGGCCAACCCGGCGAGTTTTGCCGCCCGGGAACCGAGCGGCGGAGTCGACGATTCGGGGCACCTGCTGCTGGGGGACGGCACGTCCACCGGGGCCGGCATGGCCACGGCTACCACCTTCGACGTTACCAGCGCTGAGGTGCTGGAGGTGTCGTGGCAGCAAAAGGTGTCTAATGTTGACACCATGCAACTCCTGTGCCTGAGAGTCTTCGACAGCTCCGGCGCTGATATTACGCCAGAGACGCCGGCACCCAGTGGATGGTTCTGGTCCTCGGGATCGCAGGCTCACACCGTAGCCTGGATTCAGAACACTGCGGCGGACACCTGGGAGTCGTTCTCGTATCTCTACGAGCTTGCTCCGGAAGCGACGGCTGTGCGCCTGTCCCTGCGGCATTGGACGGGCGGGGATCATCTGGCCCGCATAGACGATCTCAGGGTAGGCAACACGTCGGACGCAGTGGTCTACCTGCTGATGCCCTTCGAGGTGGAGGACGACTCGTGGCTGTCGGCCCATAACGCGGACTGGGAGGGCACTGACGCGACCTGGCTGCGCGGTCCGCGCCAGCAGATCGCCCAGGCGGTGATCAACTCGTCGCCGCTGGACAGCGAGGGACGTTACCTGATCGATCTGGACTCCTACTTCTGGCACGAGTGGGCAGCGGATCACTGGCACCAGGCCTGGCCCGTCAACCACGACCCTGACCTGGCGACCCCCAACACCTACGACTTCTTCCGCGAGTACCTGGTTCGCTACCGCATCGAGGAGACGGACGGTACGTACTTCGACTCGGTCGTGGCTCGCGGCGGCGCCGGCGGATGGGAGAACCACCGGGCCGAGCACCTGGCCTGCACCGACTCTCCCCTGACATTCTCCTGGGCGGACGGAGCGGCCACACAACTGGCCCCCCAGTCCCACGCCGAGTATCTCGGTCCGCTCGCGGCCGAGCTCCGGGCCGAGGGGCGGGTGACGATGGTCAACCTGTTTCCGCGATCAACACGCTATCACGCTCACGACTCGGATTTCATGGGCTCCGAGGTCTCCGAGCTGCAGGAGGACAACGTCTGGAGCAGGCTGCGACGCACCATGGCCAAGCATCGAATAGTGAGCAACCTGCTGCAATGGGGCTGGGACTCGCCGACCTACGCCACGTATGATCAGATGGAGGAGTTCATCAGGGGGCAGTTATTCTGGGGTTTCTATCCGGCGGTAAGTTCCGCGGGCGGGATGCTGAGCGGTGGCACGCCGGACCGGTATTTCCTGCACCCTGAGCTGTACGAGCGCGATCGCCCGCTGTTTCAACTCTACATGCCTGTGATTCGCCAGTTGAGTACGGCCGGCTGGGAACCCATCACCAACGCATCGGCCTCACCACAGGCGGAGATTGAACGCTTTGGGGACTTCTCGCGGGGGCCGGTCCTGCTCACCGTGCGTGGAGTCGACGGCGCCGCGCTCACGGCAGAGATCACGATCGATCTCCAGGCGTGCGGGCTGGACGATAGCCTCATTCTGGCTGCGGCCGAGGACATTCTGTCAGGCGAGCCTTTGGCGCCGGTGATGGCGTCGGGCCCGAAGTGGGCCTGCTTTGACGCAGCGCTGGAGGCGGGCGAGGTGGGAGTCTTCCGCTTCCAGTCCGTGCTGTTCGCCGACCTGGACGAGGACGGCGACGTGGACCATGACGATCTGGACGTCTTCACCTGGTGTATGGCCGGCCGGGGAGGGGTGGCCCCGCCGGCGTGCGTGGCGGCGGACTCTGACGGCGACACCGACGTGGATCTGCGAGACTTCGCTGTGCTGCAGCGTGCCTTCGGCGCTGCCACCGACTGATAAGACACCTCGCGATTCGCCGGCACGACCGGCCCTCCAACGGAGAAGGAGCTGGCCGCCAAGCCGGGGGCAATGGGCTTCGCATGGACCCAGAGGGAGACCGGGCGGCTGGCGGAGTCCAGGACGGCGGCCCAGGAGCCGCCGCCTGCGGCGCGTCGTCGCAGGATTGCGGGGCAGGCGACTCGCGTTGCCCCGATGGGAGCAAGGGCGCATGGTCACGGGTGGAGCGCACCGCAACCCATGCAAGGGGAGATCAGCACCTTAACGCAGAGTCGACAGTCCTGGACCGCGGTGCACCCGAGTGCGATCTGTGCATGGTGGCGTTGATGCCGTACCCCCTGCTGCGCAAGGGCTCGGGCACAAGTGCCACGACAACTTCGGGCCGATGCTGTCACCTCCTTGGCGACTTGGTGCCAATCTGCTAACATCTCGTCAAGCTGCATTACCGTAGGGTTGGAAAGCTCCGCTATGCGCCAGGTTCGTCTCGTAAGCCAGAAGTTCTTCCTGCCTCCAGGGGCGGTACTGGCGATAGCCCTGCTCTTCGGTCTTCCCGTTGGCACAACACTGCTTGAGATACCGGGGCCTGGGCGGCTGGCGATCAACATCGGTACCGTTAGCGTGGCGACGTATCTCGTCGGCTATCGTATCAAAACCAGAGTGACTCTCGTGTGGTTTGTTCTCGCCTATTCCGGCGCCGCCATGGTCATCCCGATGTTCAAGCTCACGGTAAGGCCTGATTGGCTGCTTTCTCGGGGCATGGTGTTCTACGTCGGCATTGGAATCGCCATGATCTCTGTGCTTACCTGCATCTTGGTCTGGGAACTTCTTCGCGTTGCTCGGGGCGTGCCAATCCTAAAGGAGCCGTTCGTGTGCTTGGTGTGCTCGTACAGCCTGATTGGGAATACGAGCGGCGTCTGTCCTGAGTGTGGTTCGCCGATACCGTTCGAGGGCCTGCAAATGGAACCAGCCCAGTTCTTCGAAACTGCCGCTGCCCTTCGCGCACCGGGCAACCCGCAAGCTCTGTGTCACCCGCTGCCTCCGGATGTCGACAAGACAGGGCATGATGCAGGGTGAGGGCATACGGGTCGATCCCGTACTCCTCACGGTCCGCGGCCACGACAAGTAACAACAGGTGAGCCGCGCTTAAGCCTGCCTGACCTCAGAACTGCCGCTCGAAGAAGGCAACCATATCCGCCTCCATTCTGCGCTTGCCGCCCTGGGCGTATTCGGAGCGATGTTTGACCTGGCATGGTACGCCGAGCGAGTCGAGCTTCTTCTTGAGCAGGTGGCCGAACTTCGGATGATGTACGCCGCGTCCGGGCGGGGCGTTGTCCGGGATGGGTTCGTCGCTCTCGTTGTAAAGGAGCAGCACCGGCGGGTCGTCGGCGGTGGCGTGCGTAATGGGCGAGGCGGCCTCGAAGAGCTTATGGGCACGGGGCGTCTCGTACTCGCTGGCCTGGAGGCCGAAGAAGCTGGCGATGGCGGG
>JANQGB010001173.1 GCA_028277545.1 Phycisphaerae bacterium
CCTGAGACAGGCGGAAGAAGAACTGCTAAGTAAGAACGCCGAGCTGGGGGGCCTCGCCAGGCAGTTGTCCGAGACTAACGAGAAGTTGGCCAACTCCAATCGCCTGGATCCACTCACCAACCTGCTCAACCGCGCGACCTGGGACGAAGCCATTGCCAGCGAGCACGAGCGGTACGAGCGGACCGGCGATCACTACAGCGTCATCATGATCGACCTGGATCACTTCAAGGCCTTCAACGACTCACTGGGTCATCAGGCAGGAGACGAGTGCCTTCGCCGCGCGGCCGCTTGTATGGCATCGACCTGCCGCAAGATAGACTGCGTGGGGCGCTACGGAGGGGAGGAGTTCGTCGTTCTGGCTCCCGATACCGACGCGCCGCCGGCCATCAAGCTGGCCGAGCGCATCCGCAAGGCCATCTGGTCACTGGGCATTCGTCACCCGAGCAGTGAGACCGCGGGCCGCGTTACCGCCAGCTTCGGCGTGGCCACCAGCGACTCCGGCGCGTGGGAGAGTGTTCTGCGGCGAGCGGACGAGGCTCTGTACGTCGCCAAGCGGGGCGGGCGAAACATGGTCTTCGGCGACCTCAAGTCCCTGCCGCGTCGCAGCCCACGGGAGACTGCCAACGACGCCGACGCCCACGCCGAGGAAGCTGATGACCCCTTAGCTGATGCCCTGACCGTACTCGTCGTGGATGACGAACCCACCAACCGAGTCATCTGTCGAAAGTGCTTGCAGGGCGCCGGCTACAAAGTTCGCGAAGCCGTCGACGGAGTCGACGCCATCGCCAGCGTTCGTGAGAATCCGCCGGACGTCATCCTCATGGATGTGATGATGCCCAACATGGACGGCCTGGAGTGTACGAACCAGCTCAAGTCCGATCCTGAGACGTGTGATATTCCGGTCGTGATCGTAAGTGCGCTGGGCAAGGGAGACGATGTGGTTGCCGGGCTGAAGGCGGGCGCCGACGAGTACCTGACCAAGCCCATAAGAACCACCGAACTGACGCTGCGCGTAGGCACGATGGCCCGGCTGCATCGCGAGCGGTTCGACCTGTTGCGCAGCTACGAGGTTCGCGGGGAGTACGTCCGGGTCCTTGCTCGTCTGGTGGATTTTTGTCGTGATGTTGGCACCAGTCGGCGCGTCGACGACATCCTGAACCACACGGTAGCGGCCGTGGCCGAAGTGGCTCAGGCCCGGCGGATATCGGTCATGATGCCGGACAGTGAGAAACAGCTTCTCACGGTCACGAAGTCCTGCGGTGTCGACGAGGAGTTGTTGGCTACCGTCCGCGTGCCGGTTGGAGAGCCGATAGCAGGGCGGGTGTTCGCCTCGGGTCGATCGGTAGTGGTCAACACGGAAGCAGAGGCCGAAGTTGCTGGAGGTTCGCGATCCTACGACTCGTGCTTCTTCGCCAGTGTCCCGCTTCTGTCTGCGCCGCTGGGCACATCCGGGCGGGTGGTCGGCGTGCTCAATGTTACCGAGCGAGTCGATCAACAGCCGTTCGAGCCGCATGAAATCGAGTACATAGAGCTGATTGGAAAGGTGGCTGCCACCGCATGCCACGACGTGTATGCCCGGGATGCGCATCCCAAGGCCTGCGACTCCATCATGGTCGCACTCGCCAAACTGGCCGAGCATCGAGACAACGACACCGGGTTACACCTGGACCGTGTCACCAAGTACTGTTCGCTCTTGGCGGCAGAGCTGCGGACGGACGAGGCTCTGCGAGTTCAGATAGACGAGGACTTCCTGTACAACCTGGAGCGTGCTGTCCCGCTCCACGACATCGGCAAGGTAGCGATTCCGGACCAGATCCTGCTCCACCCGGGCCGGCTGACCGAGCCGCAGATGGCCGTCATGCGCACTCACGCAGCCATCGGCGCCAAGACCATTCGATCCCTGATCGATCGTACGCCTGACGTGGGCTTCCTTGAGATGGCAGCCGACATAGCCCATTACCACCACGAGCGCTATGACGGAGCTGGTTATCCGCTGGGCCTGAAGCGTGATGGAATTCCTCTGGCGGCCCGCATCGCGGCGGTGGCAGACGTCTACGATGCCCTGACCACCAAGCGCGTTTACAAGGACGCCTTCAGCCACGATCGGGCGGTGGCGGTGATTGTGGACGGATCGGGCACGCAGTTCGACCCGCTCGTTGTCAACGCCTTCGTCGAGCGCGAGAAGGAGTTTGCCGAGCTGGCATGCAGGATGGCTGACGATGTCGAACCCCAGGCCGTAACGTGCGCCGAGTCACCTCCGCGAGTTCCCTCCTGACATCTTCCGTTCCAACCCTGTCCTGAGCGGCTCAGGATGGAAGCAGTCCTTCGGCTCCGCCGGCAGGAGGCCAGACGTCGAACAGGAACCGCTTGAGCCTCAGGACTCCGGCCGGAAGGGCGCGAGCGATCCGTCCGCCAGGCCCCGGACGATGACGCTTCGCGCCGGGACGCGATAGTCCCCGGCCGTGAACTCGTGATCACTGAAGTTGGCAATCAATTCGACCCGGCCGTTAAAGACGGTCTTCTGCACGAGGCGGTCGGCGCTCAGCCAGACGAAATCCGTCATTGGCTCGAAACCGACGGCGCGGTGAATTGGGCTCCAGAACGCATACTGCTTGAGAATATACGCCCGGTGTTTGCGCCACTCGTCCAGGTTCAGGTGGTACAAGGGCGGACACTGGTAGAGCATCTCCGTCAAGGCTGCAGCCGTGCGGATATTGGTGAACTTCAGGCTGCCCGCGCTCCAGTGATGTGTCGAGACGTGGGAGTCGTGAAACACGATCTCGTATAGCGGCAGCCGAAACCGCGGGTCGTAGTGCAGGTGGACGTACTGGTCCTTCAGTAGTGTCGGTTTGACGAACACCTTCGGGCCGTCCGGCGGATAGTATCGGCCCACGTGGAACTCAGACTTCCGGTCCTTCATGTCCGGATCGCCCCAACCGATTACCGGCGTCAACACGCCCTCGCTGACGTGGACTGCCGGGGCTGCGTAGGCGCTGCCGCCCTCGGAGCCCACGACCACGCCGAAGGTGTCTCCTATCCATCGCAGCCGATCGACCCGGGCGGCGGCGTCCTGGGCCTGCGTGCAGGCGTGAAGCGGTGAGTAGTCATCGAAGACCTGGCCGTAAGCGTCGCAGTCGACAAAGTAGTAGCTGTATGGAACCTTGCTCATGTTGGCCTTGACGCGTTGCTCGACGTAGGGGCGGGCGGCCTGCGGGCTCAGCAGGTAGCCGCGGACCTTGAAGCCCGATCGCTTCCGGCCATCGCGCCGCACGATGGGGCCGTTATCGTAGAGCGCCTCATCGAACTGGGCCGTAGCCCAGGAGGCATCCGTCCCCGCCAACTTCGGATCGTGAATACTGTGGAAAGAGTCGTACGTGCCGAACAGGTATCCCATCGCGTCGGCCATCTCGGCCACTTCGGGCCGCTTCTCGATGCCTTCCCAACCACCGACGCAGAGCCGGGCGCGTTCCAAACCGGCTTCCTTGACCATGCGGAGCATCTTGGTCGACACACCATCACCCCACTCGTCGAACGGGAGAAACGTGTCCGGAAAGGCGGCCCGCAGGAGCAGGGCATTTAATCTGCATCGGTCAGGCAGTGGGAGTCTGTCTCTCCCGTCGCCAGCCAGGCGATGAGTTTCGTGTGGCAGCGGTATGCCGCGCCAGGCCGTTGCGTCGTAGAAGTCCGGGCGTGCCAGAATCGCGGACAGGGCGCTGGCGACCTCCATTTTGATCTGGTCGTACGGCCAATCCAGGGTCGCTATCTCTTCGACCTGTTTCCACGCGCTGGCGGGCATCAGCGACCGGATACGCTTGCCCACTGAAGGCTTCTCGCCCTCACCTTGCCGGACCAGCGCCTGGCAGAAGGGCCGCCATTGTATCCTCGGAATATCGTGTCTGGAGAGCAGGGTATCGCCCCACAGGTAGACGTGCGGCGCTCCGAGCAGTCGCTCCGCCTTGGGTACGGTCTGGAGCTTGTGGCGCATGGGCACAAAGCTGCTGCTCGCCTTCAACCACGCGCGGAATTGCCGAGCAGGTTCCACTGGTGACGCGTTCTGGCTCAGGCGAATCACGAAGCCGTGCGTCCACTCCGGACGACTGGCTGGGAATGCGTGCTCGAAGCGCATGCGTAAGCGCTCGCCCGAGTCTTCAAAGCGAAGCTGGTTGTTGTACCGGTTCGTGGCGATGTAAGTGAGTGAACTATCACCGTAGTAGATTCCCCAGAACGGCATGCACAGCCCTTCCAGCGTGTTCCACTCTCGCCCGGTCAGGAATTGGCGCCAAGCCGGATCGTCCAGGGGCACGAATCTGCCTTCCGCAAACGGCCAGATCAACGCCGAGATTGGTGGGGCAAACTCGAGTGCCGGCCAAACGATCGAGCCTTCAGCGGTGCTGCCAAAGCCGACCGCCACCTCGCTGCCCGACAAACGCATTGACACAGAGAGATGCTGCTCCGGAAGTCTCCACGAGGCGGATTCTGCATCCTGCTGCAAGTCTGAGACTGGACCAAGCCCCTGCTGAGCACGCGAGAGCGTCAGTGATCGCCCGGCTGCGGTGCTGGCCTCCATCGCCAGGGATGCCGGCTGGACCACAACGCTCCAGGCATCACTCTGCAGCCGAACGCTTGGTTGCTCCTGTGACGCCAGAATGTTAGGCGATGCGATCGTGCCTGCACCCAGCGCAAGAACTATGGCAAGTCCACTTCTCATCGGTTCTCGAATCCCTCCAACATACGAGTGCGTCCGCCATGCATGTCGAGCGCTCGCCTGCCAGGCGACTGCCTGCTCGCAACGTGCCCGCGCCGGTGAGTGGTGTCAAGCATGCCCGGGGTCGCTCTTCTTACTCATCCGTCACCGGTCCAGCCTCGGTCAAATCCGCGTCGAACGCCGGCCATTCGACGTCAGCCGGTACCTTGTCGGCACATGTCCTTGTTCGCCACCGGGTACGAGCTATGATGACGTCAACTTCAGGAGGATAGCCATGCCCAGACTTCTGCCGGGTCTGATCGCGGTTGCCGCGTCGATTTCGCCGGGTGCGGGGGCGGACGAAGCCCTTGACGCCAACTCTGTGAGCCGCTTTGCCGATTTGGCTTTGGCCTGTATTCACCAGGAATACCCGAACAAGATCGCTCACGTCATGAACGCGGACGTGGACGCTCGGCCGCCGGCGGATCTCACCCCGGTGTTCTACGGGTGCTTCGACTGGCATTCCGCCGTTCACGGTCACTGGCTGCTGGTTCGCCTGTGCCGCATGTATCCTCAGGCCGCGTTCGTACCCCAGGCGCGAGAGTCCCTGGGCAGGAGTTTCACGCCCGAAAAGGAA
>JANQGB010001180.1 GCA_028277545.1 Phycisphaerae bacterium
GAGCCGGTAACGCCTCGCTCGAGGAACTCGTCATGGCACTGCACACGCGGCAGGCGTCGTTTCAGCTCCAGACCGGCGTGGACACCACCCAGCTCACCCGAAGCAGCCACCTGGTCTCGGTACGAACCGGAATCTCGGTCTCGCCGAACAAGGCGGTGGTGGGCGCCAACGCCTTCGCCCACGAGGCGGGGATTCACCAGGACGGCGTGCTCAAGAACCAGATGACCTACGAGATAATGAATCCCGAGACCGTCGGGCTTACACAGAGCAGGCTGGTGCTCGGCAAGCACTCCGGCAGGCACGCCTTCCGCAAGCGCCTGGCCGAACTGGGATACAACCACCTGGATGACGATGCTATCGGGCAAGCCTTCCAGCGCTTCAAACAATTGGCGGACCGCAAGAAGGAAGTCACCGAAGCCGACCTTGAAGCGCTGGTCGCCGACGAAATCTATCAGCCGCCTGACGTGTTCGTGCTTCACGGTCTGCACGTCTCCTGTGGCAGCCCGTCGATTCCCACGGCCAGTGTGACGCTGACCACGCCGGACGGAGAACTCCGCACCGGGACGGCGACGGGCAACGGTCCAGTGGACGCCGTGCTCAGCGCCATCAACAGCGTGGTCACGCTGGAGGCCGAGTTGGAGGAGTACGTGGTTCATGCTGTCAGCGGCGGAGTCAACGCCCTGGGCGAGGTCACCGTGCGCATCCAGCCGGTGGCGGACCGCTCGAAGAAATTCAGCGGCCACGGCGCGGACACGGACATTCTGGTGGCCAGCGCCCGGGCCTACGTAGCCGCCCTGAACAAGGCGGCCGTGGCGGCGGGCATTCACCCGCCGGCTATGCGCGCCGACCCGGACGGGTCCAACGAGATTGCGGCGGCCGAGGCCGCCGAAACGTCATGAGCATGACACTGACTGAGAAACTGCTGGCCCGGGCTGCCGGAAGAGAGCAGGTGCAGCCGGGCGAGTCTGTGCTGGCCGGCGTCGACGTCCTGATGACGCACGACGTCTGCGGGCCGGGCACCATCGGTGTTATGAAGCGTGAGTTCGGTGAGGAGGCCCGCGTGTGGGATCCTCAGCGGGTGGTGATCATCCCGGACCACTATATCTTCACCTCCGATGGACGATGCAACCGAAACGTGGATCAGTTGCGGGAGTTCGTGCGAGAGCAGGGCATCAAGTACTTCTATGACGTGGTCGCGGATGAGCCTTCATGGCGATTCGACGCGACCAAAGGCCAGTTCCAGGCTCAACACGGCCCGGATTATGCCGGAGTCTGTCACATAGCGCTGGCGGAAAAAGGGCACGTTTATCCTGGTGAAGTGCTCGTGGGAACCGACTCGCACACCTGTACGGCCGGGGCCTACGGCGCGTTTGCCACTGGCATCGGCAACACCGACGCCGCGTTCGTCATGGGCACCGGCAAGATTCTGCTGCGCGTGCCGGAGACCATTCGGGTCGTACTGCGAGGAGAACTTCGCCCGGGCCTTATGGCCAAGGACGTGATCCTGCACCTGATCGGTGAGATTGGCTTTGACGGCGCCACCTACCAGGCGCTGGAATTCGGCGGCGACGGCGTGCGGTCACTGTCGGTGGAAGACCGCATGACCATCGCCAACATGGCCATCGAGTGCGGCGCCAAGAACGGTATCTTCGAGCCTGACCAGGCAGTCCGCGACGTAGTTGCCGCCCGTGGCCGGGAGAACGGCACTGCTCGCCCCTACGAGGTCGTGGCGCCGGACGTTGACGCCGGCTACGCGGCGGAGCATGTCATCGACCTGGCAGCCCTCGAGCCGACCGTCGCCCTGCACCCAGACCCGGGCAACCGGGCCCTGGCTCGACAGTGCGGCGACGCCCAACTCGACCGGGCCTATATAGGTTCATGCACCGGTGGGAAGCTGAGCGACTTTCTGGCCTGCACCAACATAGTGCGCGGCCGCCGTGTTGCCATCGACACCTTCGGCGTGCCGGCCACTCCACAAATCGTGCAGCAGCTAAAGGATAGCGGAGTCGGCAACAAGAGCGTGTGGGATGTTCTCCGCGACGCCGGCGTGCAGATGACGGAGAATGCGTCCTGCGCCGCCTGCCTGGGCGGCCCCGAGGACACGTTTGGCCGAATGAACGAGCCGCTGCACTGCATCAGCACGACGAACCGCAACTTCCCTGGCCGGCTGAAAGGCGAAGCCATCGCATTGGAAACGGTGGCGGTCGAAAAGGAA
>JANQGB010001183.1 GCA_028277545.1 Phycisphaerae bacterium
GATTCTCAGTTGGGCCTCCGGCTTGACGCCCCGAAGCATGGACTCGCCCGTCATGAGGTTGTCCAGCCCCACGGTCGCCGCGTTCGGCTGCAGGCGAAACGTGCGGCGAATCAGGCCGTTGTCCATGACAAGTTCATTGCCGTCCGCGTTCTTCTCCACTGTCACTGCGGTTCGGACGGGAGTGACCAGCCAGTCCGTCTGAGGATTGCGGGCGTAGGTTGGGCAAACGCAGAGGAAAATCATCGTCGTGGTCAGCGCAGCGGTCTTCAGCATGTTCAGCCTTTCGTATGGAGTTCACTGGATCGTCCCAGTTCTACCCGCTAGCTCGATCTTTGTCCAGCGACGGCCAGGACGAGGGCGCAGACCTGCTCAGCGCCCGCCTGTTTGAGGGTCTTGGCGCATTCGTTAAGCGTGGCGCCGCTGGTCTTGATGTCATCGACCAGGCAAATCCTGCGGCCGGCGAAGCGATGATCGGATCGGACGGCGAAGGCGTCCTTGACGTTTCTCGCCCGAGCGGCTGGTGTGGCGGCGCTGGGTTGAACCAGGGTCCGACGGATGCGCACCAGATCGGTGATGAGGATTGCAGCCGGATGCGTCAGGTGTTTGGCGATGACGTGCGCCTGGTTATACCCCCGTGTCAGCCGCCGCGTCCAGTGCAGAGGAACAGGGACGAGGCAATCGATCTCGTTGCGAAAGGAACTGCCCTGGAAGGCTGAGTCGGCCAGGAGCCCGAGCAGGGGCGCCAGTTCCGAGCCGTCGTGTTTGAATGACAGGATCATTTGCTGGAGGGCGTCGGCGTAGACGCCGGCGCGGGCGACGCCGTCAAAGTGCTGTTCAGCTCCCTGGCAGGCCGGGCAGGCGCCGGCGACGAGTCCGTAGCGGGTGGCGTCGCGACCGCATCGCGGACAATACTCTCCGACCGTGCAGGTCAGCAGTTCTTCCCAGCACGCCTGACACAAACCGTGATCGTCGTCGGCTGCAGGTTGTCGACAGTTGTGGCACAGGGCGGGCCAGAGCAGTTGCTTGAGACCTTGCCAGGCGAAAGCGGGCACTCGCCTAGCCCGGCCCATCAAATGACGGAATCGCATCGCTACCATAGCGTCATTATAGGCGATGACCCCACTTCAGGTCAAACAGGGCCGGCCGGGCTAGCGAAGGTCGTACGCGCGGTTGTCCGGCGAGAGAAAGCCCACGCGGATGTCGGCCGCTTCGTTGTACTCGTCCAGAATAGCCTGGGCGGCGGGATCGGTGTTGGTGTGAATCTCTTTCCAGGGGCGGGCGTGCCCGTCACAGAAAGCGACGTTCGTCTGCTGGAGATGGCGGTACCCCTGCGCGCCGGCGTGCCGCGCCGAGTCGGGCAGAAGCGTGTCGCCCGGGTGGGAGAAGGGGGCGCGCATGTACTTGTTCGCGCCGCCGTCGGTGCACTGCCCGTCGCCAAACAGAGCGGTCTCGGCCGGGCGATGGACGTCGGTGGTCCGGGCCGAGTCGACCGGCGAGGCGGTGTCGTCCAGCCCGACGTAGCTGGTGTTGTAGTTGTATCCAGTATACGGATCGGCCAGAGCGTTGTGGACGCCTTTGAAGGTCGGACACTGCTGGACCTTCTCGATGGTCTGTCCCATCCAGAGCAATCCCGGTTCGACGTGACTGGCGACGGTCTCGCCCGAGAAGTCCCGCCAGGTGGTGAAGTCCCATGCGTAGAAGCGAGGCGTCCCATTCTCCCGCTTGTTGTGGTAGGCCAGCGGGTAACGTCCATCGTGCAGGTCGGCATAGCTGTGGGCCGCGATCGCCATCTGACGCAGGTTGCTCAGGCACACGGTGCGCTGCGCCTGCTGCCGCGCCGCGTGCAGAGAGGGCACGAGCATGCCGACGAGCAGGGCGGTGGTGGAGACCGCGACCAGCACTTC
>JANQGB010001265.1 GCA_028277545.1 Phycisphaerae bacterium
GAAGTGCTGCACGAGAATCGGGATGTCTTCCTTGCGCTCGCGCAGTGGTGGCACGTCGATGTCAATCACGCCCAGCCGGTAGAACAGATCCTTGCGCAACCGGCCCTGGGCCACCGCATCGGAGGGCACCATGCTCGTGGTGGCAATCACGCGCACATTGACGGCAACTTCGCGCGTGCCGCCCACCGGTCGCACTCGCCCATCCTCCAGCACCCGCATGAGCTTGGCCTGAGTGTCCGGCGGCATCTCGGCAATCTCGTCCAGGAAGATGGTGCCGCCTTCGGCCGCTCGGAGGAGCCCCGCAAAGTCGATGTTGGCCCCGCTGATGGCGCCCTTGACGTAGCCGAACAGCTCGTTCTCGATCATCTGCGGCGTGGCTGCCGCGCAGCTCATCGGCACGAAGGGGCCTTCCTTGTGCTGACCGATCTCGTGAATGGTGCGGGCAATCAGCTCCTTGCCCGTGCCCGCCTCGCCGCTTATCAAGACGGTGCAGTCGTTGTGGGCCGCCGCCTGCACCTTGGTGAAGACCGTCTCCATCTTCGTACTGCGGCTGATGATGGTTGAGAAACCGTACTGCTGGTGACTCTCGCCTCGGAATTGATCCACCTGCTCGCGTAGGTTCTCGGTGGTCTCACGTAACTTCTGCTCACTGTCCTTGAGCGCCGTGATGTCACGCACCACGCCGATGACACACGACACTTCGCCGGCCGAGTCGGGCAGCGGAGTGTAGTTCGCCTCGGCCCACACGTACTGGCCGTCCCGGCGGCGAAGACGCATACGCTGCCGCACGTTTGACGCCAACGTGTCCTTGAAGAGTGACAGCCCGGGACACAGCATACCGATGAGCGACCGACTGTCCTCATCCGCGCAATCCGCCGGCTGTTCACATTGGCAATGCGTGCCCACAACCGCCTCCCGACGGAAACCGGTCAGTCGCTCGCAGGCATCATTAAACAGGACGACCCGCCGCTCGCGGTCCACCACGAAGACACCGTCTTGCGTCGTGTCGAGGATGGCGCCCAAGCCCGCCTGATCTGCACTTGCGACAGTTCCCATATCTCGAACCTTTCTGACTGCGTTGGGCAGATTGAACTGCCTCCGGTTCGCTGCTTTTACCACACTGCACCGCGGGGACCGAAGAGTTCTCTAGCCGACGAAGGCGAGCCCGTGTCCCGCCACTATCACCCGCCAGATGACTGTCCCGACATCCCAGCAAACATACGAGCAACCGCGCTGACTGTCGCGCCCCACTACGGTCCACTCACCAGTCTGTCAGAACCCACCATCGTCGGGCGACGCCGCTGAAATGATCGTGCAGCCACTCTAAAGAACTGCCCGGCCGGCAAACGGTCCAGCACCGGCCACGGACTGTTCGGCCCTCACCCGCCGAATCGTAGTAAAAACGGGCATGAAAGGCAAGTGTAAGCTGACGGATATGCACGGCCGGCGGCGTCTACCTCGCCCCCACCCGACCCGGAACTACACGCCCCGATCTCGGAGTGAGGCGGGCGCTGTCACCGTATTGTAGAAACGCTGTTTTCAGTATGCTCCGGCGGCAGCAGGAACGTCGCCGCTGCCGGCAGGACACTGCACTCAACAGGTAGACGCCCGCCACAGTCGCCATCAATTTCTACTGAAACGGCGTCCGGGCTCTCGATGCGGAGTTGGCGGCATTTTCTGTAGAGGGCGCCGTGCCGGTCGTGCCGCTCGGCAGCGACTTGCGCCGCATGTCGCAACAGTTGCCGGCGAGTCCGACAGGGGAGCACGCAGAGGTCCAGCATGCCGTCGTCGCGGCGGGCCTGGCGCAGGATCTGTAGTCCGATAGAATACCTGGGGATGACCCCCACGAATGCCAGGCCGTGGTCGTCAAAGACCTGTTGGCCGTCGGCCCATACTACCAGGCGGGGAAAACGATGCGCCCAGAACGTTCGCCAGATAGGCCAGAAGTAGTCGTAGTGCGTGATGTGCCCGTTACGACAAGCCGCCAGCCTGTCGACCACTTCGGCGTCGAAACCCACACCAGTGACAATCATGAAGTGGCGACCGTTGACCACGCCAACGTCGCACTTGCCAGGGTGCCCCGACATC
>JANQGB010000468.1 GCA_028277545.1 Phycisphaerae bacterium
TGGCTTGCTGCCCTGGGCGAATCGATGGTGCCAGGGCTGCGCCAGCTTGCTGCCGCGTCCTTCGACCAGGCTCGATAGGATGTTGTCGTCCTCCCAGGCCAGGTGACCTGCGATCCAGGTGGCGTGGTTGCCGTCTGGGACCGGTACGTGCATCCAAGCGTCCGCCGGAATCCCGTCAAGGAGCCCGAGGGCGAGGCGCCGCGAGAGACGGAGCGATGTAGCACCGATTTCGAGTTCCCTGGATGACATTACGAGCATTCCTGCAAGTGGTCCGCGTATCACCACTGCCCACCGCCGCACTGTAGTCGGAACTTGAGGGAGGCTGCAACTGGCCGGATACAGGACCCGATACCGCAGGACAACGCGGAAGTCGTGATTGCAGGTTGGGCGAGTGACGGCGTCGCCCTGTCAACGAGATTCGCTGCAAGGACACTTGCGAGGCACCAGGTCTGTCCGTTGTTGAGGGTACGCGATGGTGGCCGATTACTGCGACGGTCGGACGCGCTCCCAGGCTTGACGACGAGGCCTCCCGTTTCCTGCGCTATCGGTTCGCCGGCTTGGAAGGGCAGCACCTGTCCTGAACACGATGTGGTACCTTCAGATGCTCCGCGAAGGTTCGCTCACTCCCGTTGCTGCTTACACCGAGTGCTGGATGACGCCTCGCCGGCGCCGTGGGTCAACTGGAGGTTGCCGCGGCTGCTGGGGATTCGAAGCGGCGGAGGCACTCGGGTTTGAAGCGCTGGCGCTCGAAGCCCAGGTCTTCATAGGGAATGCCCTGGGCGAAAGCCAGCAGTTGGAAGTAGTAGATGGGTGGGGTGTGAAAGTCCTCCTCGAACTGTTGGGCGACCTTAAGCTGGCCGTGGTCGAACTGGGCGAAGCAGGTCGGGCAGATCATGCACAGAATATCGGCCTGCTCGTCGTGCACCGTGCCGAGAAGATCGTGCATCATGTTGGCCCGAATGCCGTCAGCCTGGCAGGCCTTGCCGCAGCAGAGACACCAGTTGCGGTGTCGGACCGGAGTGGCACCCAGAGCGATGACCAGCTTCTCCAGGACGCTGGGGTTGTTGGGGTCATCGACCTGCATGATCCGGCTCGGCTTGAGCAGGTGGCAGCCGTAGTGAATCGCGACCTTCAGGCCTTCCAGCGGGCGAACCACCGATGCGCGCACGTCGTCGTAGCCGGCCACGTCGCGGAGCAGGGTGATCACGTGTCGGACGCGGCTGGTGCCCTGGTAGCTGCGGTCGATGCGGACCAGCCGCTCATTGACCTGCTCTCTCAACGACTCGTCCTGCAGCAGGTGGTAGGTCTCGGAAAGGGTGGCCGTACAGCCGGAACAGTTGGTGAAGACGTCAAGACCCAACTCCTCCGCCAAGGAGAGGTTCCGCGCCGCGACCGCCAGCCAGGAGAGCTTGTCCTTGGACTTGAAGTAGATCGGGTCCGGGCAGCAGGACGCGCCCTCCAGATCGACGACCTCGATGTCCAGCGTGGCCAGGACTTTGCGAATGGCAAACTCCATGGCCGGGTGGCGCGTCGGGATCAGGCATCCGGGAAAGAAGGCAAAGCGTTTCAAGTCTGGTCTCCTTCTTTCTGAGCCGGTTCCAGCAGTTTCTGCACCTCGTCCATCGGTACGGCCGGCAGCGGCGGCAGCCCGAACCGCTCCCGCTGCCGGTTCACCGCCGGGCTGACCTGGGTGGTCCGCCCGGTCTGCTCGAACGTTTTGATGATCCTGTCCACCGGAGTCGGAACAATGTCACGGTCGGCCAGCATGTTCTTCAACGAGATGATCACCTCGACCGGCTTGACCTCCTGCGGGCAGCGCTCGTGGCAGTTGTAGCAGTTGACGCACTGCCACATGACCGAGTCGGTCGTGAGCAGTTCGTCGCCCAGCCCGTAGAGCACCTTGAGCATGATCTCTCGTGGATTGAACTCTTCGCTATAGGTTGCGGCGGGACAATCGCCCACGCAGGCACCGCACTGGTAGCAGAAGCTGGCCAGGTTGCCCTCGATCTTCTCGGCCAGTTCTCGCCGAAAATCGAAGTTGACGCGGACGGCGTCCTGCTGCTTGGATCGCGGAGCAGACACAGGGCTTACTCCTTGGGAGGACGTTTCTTCTTCAGATGGCGGATACTGTTGGAGCGGCACTTAGGGCACGAGCGTTCCTTGTCCTCGTCCTTCTCGACCGCTTCGGCGTATTCATGCCCGCACATCATGCAACGAAAGGTTTCCTGGGTCTTGGTGGCCATGGCGACCTCCGGTTCAGCCGGCGCTACTTGGCGGCGGCAACTGTCTCCTCTTTCTTCTTCGCGGCCGGTTTCTTCTTCTTGGGCCGCAGCGCCTTACGCGCCTGCTCGATCTCTTCGGCCGTTACCTTCTGCCTAAGCTCTTCCATCTGACGCATCACCTTGGCAAACTTCTGCCCTTCGGCGGCGCTGATCCACTCCAGTTGCAGCCGCTCAGGCCGGACACCGGCCTTCTCCAGCTTGTCCCACAGCCGTTGGACTCGTTGAACTGTCTGCCGGTTGGCATTGATGTAGTGGCAGTCGGCATAGTGGCAACCCGAGACCAGGACCACAGGGGCGCCGCAGAGGAAGGCCTCCAGCACCATCTCCTCCGACACCCGGGCGGAGCACATGGTCCTGACCACCCGGTTGGTGGCCGGGTATTGGATGCGCGAGATGCCGGCCATGTCGCCGCCGGCGTAGGAGCACCAGTTGCAGGCGAACACGAAAACCTTCTCCTGGGCATTCTCGGCCAGGGTGGCCCGCACCTGGGCCAGGAGCTGATCGTCGGTGAAGTGCCGCATGGTGATAGCG